>JAQWNP010000018.1 GCA_029268515.1 Phycisphaerales bacterium
TGGCATTCTGACAATGGAATTCTATGAAGGCTACAATGACCACGTCGGTAGTGCAGACGCAAAGTACACCGGTGGCTCAGTAACCATCGAGTACAACGAAATTCCTGCTCCAGGTGCTTTGGCACTTCTGGGTCTTGCAGGTATCGCCGGCACTCGCCGTCGACGCGCCTAATCAGCGATTGACTACGCTGGCTTGAGCTAGCGAGTAGATCGGACTGATCTATGATTCTGACAGCTGCCCCGTTCTTTTTAGGACGGGGCAGCTTCTTTTTTGTTATTCAAAGCAGCAAATGCTCCCGATCGACAGGCGGACTACACTCTTAGGCAGCCATGAATTTACTGATACAAAAATATGCCCGCTTGGGCCTCACGTTTGGCTTTCTGCTTGTATTCATTCTTGGCTGTGAGCGTGAGCCATCGCCCCTAGGACCCGATGCCATCTTGCCTGGCCCTGAGGACCAGAGCCTTTTCTCGCCAGAGACCCTTGCCGTTTTTAATAAAGCAACAGAAAAAGTAATGGCCCTGCCCTCCCCTGAGAACTGGGCAGAACTCGGCCGCATCTATCATGCCCATGAACAGCTCGATGATGCAATTGAATGCTATCAGTATGCGATCAAAGCTGGAGACAACAGCAATCGGACATCGCATCTGCTTGCTCTTGCCCTCGACGAAACAGGTGACCGATCCGCCGCCCTAGACGCAATGAGACGCGCGGCAAAACGAGAGCCCACTCATAGCCCCACATACTGGCGGCTTGGGCAATGGATTCTTGAAACTGGCGACCGTTCGTCAGCCGAAACGTTTATGCGTCAGGCTTATGATTCCGCGCCAAATGACCCGACAACCACACTGGCCATAGCTAAGTTTTTCTTAGACACCGACCGTCCTGAAGATGCGACTAGAACTTTAGTCGCCTTGTTAAAGCAGTTTCCAGAAAACAGATACGCACACTATCTGCTTGGCACAGCGTTGAGCCAACTCGGCAATACTTTTGACTCTCGTGCTCACCTAGAACTTGGCAAACATAGCAAACCGCACTGGCCCGACAAACATTACAATGACCTTATTTTTCTTCGCACAGGCCCAGCTCACGAGTTTGAACTGTTAAGTATGGCCAGCAATAGAGGCGAAGCCAGACAATCTCTTCCAGGATTACTGGCACTGGAGCCACAGCTTTCTGATGATGTGAACTATTACATTTCACTAACCAAAACATATCGCAGGCTTATTGAACTAGATAACGCACAAAAGATGCTGAATGCCGGCCTGGCTATCAGCGAAGACAGCTACCGATTACATTATCAAAATGCATGCCTCGACCTAGATCGCTGGAATCTCAAAGGAAAACCCCTCGATGACCCTCTACTGAACAGCGCCTTTGAGAAAGTGAATCACGCCATTTCGCTCAATCCTAGCGATAGCCGCAGCTATGCCCTGCGTGGAATATTGCTGAACCTCATGGGACAATATGACCAAAGCGTTGCCGCTTTTCAGAAAGCTGATTCGCTTGATACTACATACAGTTCCCATGGCTACCAAGCCGCGAAGGTCTATCTCGACCAAGAAAAGTGGCTCAAAGCGGAACCACTCCTCATTGAATTGGTTGATCGCTACCCATATGACGTCCCATTACTTCGTGAACTAGCGATGACACAGTATGCTGCTGGAAAATGGCCTGAGGCCCAGAAAAGTTTGACCCAGTATCAATCAACAAATCCAAATGACCCTGAGGTCAACGCCGCACTTCGGGAGATCGATGGCTCATGAAAACACGCACGACAATCTGCCAGATATGCTTTTGCTTGCTGATTGCAAGCGCGTGCAGTGATGACAAGGGCGCCCCAAAGACGACTGACACCCCATCAGATGCCCCCGCTACTGAGAAGCCCTGGTTTGTCGATCAAGTTAATGAGAGCGGCGTTGACTTCATCCATCAGTCAGGGCAGTCCGGAAAATTTTACATTCCAGAAATCATGGCTGGTGGCGCCGCTCTTTTTGACATGGATGCAGATGGCGATCTCGATCTCTATCTCATTCAGAGCGGAGATGTAAACAATGCAACAATAGAGAATCCGCCCAATCAACTCTACAAGAATGACGGCACGGGCAAGTTTACGAATGCAACAGCTGGAAGTGGCGCTGATAACCAGGGGTATGGCATCGGCGCAGCGACAGGCGATTACGACAATGATGGCGACATTGACCTGTATGTCACCAATGTTGGAGCCAACGCACTGCTACAGAATGATGGCCAAGGCCAGTTCACTGATGTCACCGCTGCCGCTGGAATTAACGATGACGATTACAGTGCCAGCGCCAGCTTTTTCGATGCTGACAGTGATGGTGATCTTGACCTGTACGTCTGCAACTATTTGTATTGGTCGCCCCAAACAGAACTCGAGTGCAAGAATTCTCTAAGCAAGCCTGACTACTGCGCCCCTATTGCCTACAGGGCGCCCGCCAGCGATCGCCTTTATATCAATCAAGGTAATGGAACCTTCATTGATGCTTCAGAGCCATCTGGCATTGCCGCGATTCCGGGCACAGCACTTGGAGTCGTTGCCAGTGACTTTTCAGGTGATGGAAAGCCTGATCTCTTTGTCGCCAATGATGGCATGCCTGATCGTCTTTGGATCAATCAGGGCAACAACACATTCAAAGACGAGGCCCTACTCTCCGGCACAGCAATGGACATGAGCGGCAAAGCAAAGGCAGGAATGGGCGTCACCACAGATGACATTGATCATGATGGCGATCAAGATGTGATGGTTTGCAACCTATGGAGAGAAACAGATTCGCTCTTTATCAATAACGGCAGCGGCGGCTTTCGGGACGCCACCACAAGATCCGGCCTGGCGGCAACACCAAAGACGTTCACCCGCTTCGGACTCGGATTGGCAGACTTTGATAATGATGGCACGCTTGATCTTTATCAAGCAAATGGACGTGTAGCACAGCTGGCACGCCGATGGGGGGAGGATCCTTACGGAGAGCCAAACCTCTTGTTTAAAGGCAGCTCAAATGCTGGTGGCATTCGCTTTGAAGAAGTCACCCCGCGCGGCGGCGCCGATGGCACACCAGCGCTCACGAGCCGAGGCGCCGCTTTTGGCGACCTCGACAATGATGGCCGCCTTGATGTCATTGTTGTGAATCGTGACGCGGCCCCACACGTGCTGATGAACATTCAACAGGATACGGGCAACTGGGCCATGATCCGAGCAATCGATCGCCACGGCCGCGACGCGATTGGCGCCCAGATCATGACAAAAGCAGGCGACAAAACATGGACCCAGATCGTGAGAACTGATGGAAGCTACTGCACTGCGAATGATCCCAGAGTTCATATTGGCCTTGGAAAAGCAAGCACCATCGATGACATCACCATCACTTGGCCAACTGGACAAACACAGACATTTGGCCCTCAACCAATCAATCAAATGATCGAGTTAAGAGAAGACTCCACACCTGACTTACCTGAAAAGTAGCCCTCTCATTGATTGAGTTGCTCCATCAATGCGCGCAATTGGATAAGCCGTGGCGAACTGGGATCAATGCCCTCTATTTGAGCCAATGTCTGTTGAGCAAGATTAAAATACCCCGCGCCGATTTGCGCCTCGGCCAACTCTGCCAGCACATTAACATCTTGTGGGTACAGAATCGCCACTTGTTGCAATAACTCCAAAGCCTCTTCCCACCGCTGCCCCTTCAAAAAAGAAACACCTGCCTGTCGATAGAGGCCACGGCCCTTCTCATCGAGACGAGCAGCCTCTCTATACTGTTCGGCCGCCTCACCATACTGCCCACTTGTAAAGAGAATATCAGCATTGATCGCATATCCAACAGCCGTTGTAGGACGCAGTTCAATAGCAAGATGAGCGTGCTGAAGTCCCTCATCAAAGATCTCACTACGATCACTCGGATCTGCCAACGCAAGCTTCTTTTGGCAAATGCCCGCCAACACGACCCGAGCCTCAAAGTTATTGGGATCTAACTTAATCACCTTATGCCCAAGGCGATAAGCCAGATCATTTTCTCCAAGACGTTTATAGGCCATACTCAACGCCACTAAAACAGCCGCATCTTCTGGGTTCTCGTCATGTTGTTTTAAAAGCATCGCCAACGCCTCTTGAGCACGCCCTTGCGAAATTAATTTATTGGCCCGAATCAACTCAACCTGATCGCCAACTTGAAATCGATACAGCTCGTTATTCCACGGATCAACCCATTCTGGTTTCGCACCCTGGCCGAGCTGAACAAAACGATTTCCCACCTCCCCTTCGCCCAACTGACGCATTGCCGTCCCATAGATAAATCGAGCGTAACGATTATTGGCATCGGTCTCAATTGCATACTTTGCTTGAATGGCTGCCAGACGTGGCTCACCTTGATCAAGGAAGATCAGTGCATAAATAAGCCTTGCTGACTGAAGAATATCAATTGCGATTTGGTTTCCAGCCTGCTGCTTAGCCGATGCTTCTGCAACGCGTAGAGCGTTTTCCGCAACTTCTGCGGCTTGCTCTAGATCGCCCGAATCTCGCAACTTCAACGCAAGCAAATACTGCGCCGGCGCGTATCCAGGATCCAATTCAATGACGCGCCATATTGATTCCATGCTCGCCGGCAGATCATCTTGAGCGATCTGGACAAGCGATCTGAGATGGTGGAAAAAAGCATTTTTTGAATCCATCTCAATGGCCTGTCGATAGGCCTCGTTCGCTTGCGCCCAGAGCGCATGGGCGTGATACACCATGGCCAGCTCAAGACGTGCCTTCAAATTTGTTGGCTCCTGAACTGCTTTTTCATGGAGCTCTTCGATCAGTACGATGCTCTTTGGATCAAAGCTAGAGATCATCTCAGGTGGAGCTGGCGGCACTGAATCTACAACCACCACTTCTTCATGACCGCAGCTAAAGAGCGCACCACAAAGCAGCAAAACAGAGAACAACATGAGTGTTTTCAGCTGTTTATTACTCACCTTGCCAGACAACTCCCTCACGTACCCAAGTCGCTAGTGCTTCGATGTCATCCTTAGAGAGCTGCGGCTTCTTTGGCGGCATATGCAAATCTGCAATCTCCCACCGCACCACCTGAACAAGCTTACTCTGCGCCGGATTACCGACCAGGACCACCGGACCGCCGGCGCCCCCTTTGAGGACTCCCGAAATAGAGGTCAGGTCGAGCCCCCCTGCGGGGTCATCATCTTCAGCTGTATTGTGGCACTTCCAACAATGCTTCGAAAGAACTGGCCTGACACTTTTTGCAAAGAACACCCCACGTGGATCAGGCGCAACCGAAGCGTTTTTAACTTGCCCCTCCTGGCTAGGCTGCTCTGCACTTCGTTGAATTTTGATCGCTCTCTCAATAGCTGCCTGAGGCATACCGACGCCCTCTGCGTAAACCAGATGGCCACCAAGATCAGCGACCCAACCAACATACACCACCAAACAGAGCGACAGTACCGCAAACCCCCATCGCCAACATTGCTGCCATAGCCGACTTCCAAAGAGGGACACAATAAGCACCAAAGCAATGCACACCGACAACCACCAAACACGCTCCCCGGCCTCACCATGAGCGACAATCATCGCTTCAACAGCAACCCCGGCTGAGCCTTCAACAGCTTGATGGGCATCACCGCCTGCGTTTTCAGCGAGGAACGCAGAAACAACAAGCAGCGCATATCCAACCAAGCAAACAATGGCAAGCCCACGCCGCCAACGCCCCCAAGCCAGCGCTGCCAGCAGTGCCAACAAAGCCAGGCCGCATGAGAGCACAACAGGAAAGTGAATAAACATCGCATGCCGCATTACAGGATCTTGCCAAGCATCTGCCCAACTTGCGATCAATAACATTATCGAGCTCCTATCTTCGTTGACTCTTCAAGGATGACTGCAGCAAGATGCTCATACTGCTGTGGTGAGTTGTGCAAATGACAGGAAATACGGACCCACCACTTATTCCACATCGTCATAACTGGGACTTCCAGTAGATGAATCTGATAAAGATGATCCATCAGCCCAGCAGCATCCTTCCAATGTGATGCCCAGAGATCGGCATGACCTGGAAGCTCAATCGCGGCCATCGATCCAAGCATCGAGCCATCTCGTGGTGAAGCTGGTTCAACCGACCACGAACGACATAAGTGTGATTGTGCCCACAGGACCATGTCGCGATTGTGTTTCCGAATCCGATCCCAACCAAATTGCCCTAACCATTGAATCGCAATAGGCGCCGTCAACCAAGGCGTCATATCACCTGTACCCTGCCAGACAAACTCTTGAGCAAACCCCTCTTCATAATGATGACTCACTACTAATGGATGAATACCGCGCTGCTTATCGCGATCAACCCACAGGAATGCTGAACCCGGTGGAGCGCAGACCCATTTATGTAAATTGCCTGTGTAGTAGTCACAGCCAATTGCTGGCACTTCAAGATCAAGCATCCCTGGCCCGTGAGCACCGTCAACAAGAACCTCAACATCAAGTTCTCGACAGCGATTACAAATCTGTTCAACAGGAAGGCGCAAACCTGTTGGAGAGGTCACATGATCAATGACAAGCAATCGCGTCGAAGCAGAGATACCCGCCATAACGCGCTCAATGATTTCATCATGACCAGACACCGGAAATGGCAATTTGATCTGACGCATCGATGGATGTTCGTAAGTGTCGATATAACGCATCATTTGAAAAACGGCGTTGTAGGCATGGTCGGTGGTGACAATCTCATCACCTTTTGACCATTTGAGATTGCGTAAAACACACGCCACCCCAGTACTTGCATTATGAACAAACCCAATATCTTCTCCTGATGCTCCAAGAAAGCTCGCAACCTCATCCCGGGCTGCCAACAAACTCTGACCGCGCCACTTTCGATCAAGCACCTCGATTGGAGCTGCTTCAAACTGATCACGAAGCATGCCTTGATGACGCATGACTTCCCGCGGGCGGGCACCAAAAGAGCCGTGATTTAGGAAATTGACTCTGGGATCAAGGCCCCATGCCTCAAGGCCTGCACCCACGATGGGCTCGGGTGGCCCCAGCAGTCTTGCACGATCACCAGCAGTCCCTTGAGCATTGTTCATGCTGCAAAGCGTAGCAGGCCAAGAATAAATCGCCCCTCTGCAATCCGTCTCAATGCCTTAGGAACGGCTTTTTTCTCAATCAACCAAGGATAATTTGCTATTTGGTCTTTGTTTGGGTAACGTAACACGAACAAAATAGCCGATAGAAAATCAAGCGAGCTAAGCCTTATGGTCGAAATTTCCCAGATCTTGAGACTCAGTTTGCTCGAGACGCTTCGACACCCAATATCTGGTGGTCCTCCGTGGTGGGCCAGATACGGGTTTCAGGCTGATCAATGGCAGCCATGCCCACTGGGCCGGCTGCCCAACGTACCGGGGGTGGTACCGCTGGAGAGCGGTCAGAACTTCGGCCTTGGATGGGCCAGACACAACCGAACAACTGCGCTCAGCGAGCTCACAGCCCGCCCAATGCAGCTGTTCCAACCATTCAAGGCCGGAAGGGCCCAGACCATGCTCAATAGACTGACTCGAAAATCCAGCCGTACTTCCTCGATGACAACCACCCCAGCCGAAACGCCGCCAATCCCCGGGAGCAACGGCAAGAGCACACCAGTTCTCGTGACTGGGCCCGGTGGCGACTTTACAACCACTTACAAGGCTTGGGGTGGACGACTCAAGCAAACGGAGATTGAGAGCGCCAATGCCCCGAGCAACGCCGCCCATCATGCACCTGAACAGGATTACAGTGCCTCCCAAAGGCCAGAGTCGCGACTCGAAGCAATGATCCCCACCCGCGTTCACCAAGCATGCGGACAAAAAGAACCTGATATTGGCAATCTTCTGACCACATGGCTGCACGAGCAACGACGGGCGATGACCCATCTGGACACGGTCCTTGATCGTGTTGGGAAACAGCTTCGCGATTATCTTAAAACACATGATGACCTAGAGCTGGCCACCGATCTCTTCGGTGGAACTATTTGTCAGACAGCCGGAAAAATCAAACCAGAACCAACGCCTCTTAATGCGCCTCTACCCCGAAACCAAACTAGGGAACGACTGCATGAACCTCACGCCCAAACAACTTCGCGTGCTAACCATGATTCAAGAGTATCGCCAGAGATTGGGATACTCACCAACGATGAGAGAGCTGGCCGAAGCCCTCGATATCAGCAAAGTGACCGTCTTCGAACACATCGAGGCACTCATCAAGAAGGGCGCCCTGATTCGGGAACCGAACAAGGCACGCTCTTTGTCGATTCCTGAAGACGCCCAGCTTCCGAACGCTGCAACAAATACGAGCAATAACACCGAGTCACTGACCTACCCTCTCGCAGGTCGGATTGCCGCCGGTTACCCGCTTGAGAAGTTCGAACAAACCGATGAGCTAGACATCACGACGATGTTCGGCCCAAGTGTTGCCCAAAGCAATAACACTTTTGCACTACAGGTTGAAGGCGAGTCTATGCGGGATGAGGGAATTCTGGATGGTGACTACGTGCTCGTTTCTCAGCAAAGCACGGCGCGTGATGGAGAGAGAGTGATCGCCCTGCTACCGGATGGCGAATCGACCCTCAAGACATTTCACAGGCAACCCAATGGCCAAGTCTTACTTCGCCCCGCGAACCCTGCGTTCAACGATATCGTGGTCGATCAATGCACTATCCAGGGCGTTGTCATTGGCGTACTTAGGCGATACTAAAGCATCGCTTGAACCAAGCAACTCACTTCTTTGGAGAGATGCTTCGGAACCGGCCTCCATCAAGTTGGCGGAGAATCGCAACTGCGCAATAACGTCTTGTGGAACGAGGACCATTTGCGCTTCGCCACGTGCAAGTAGTGACAATGAGCCAACTGCTTGGGGCGTTTCAAGCGAGGCTGGCAGTGCCATCACCTCCCGGCCATGTTCTTCTGCTGCAAGGCGGGCCGTCACCAATGCACCACTTCGGGGACCAGCCTCGATAACAAGAACACCCAGCGCTAATCCCGAGATAATTCTATTACGACGGGGAAAGTATCCGGGCCTGGGCCCCATATCTGGCAAGAACTCGCTCACCAAAACACCTCCCCGTTGTGCAATCTGACTAAATAGTTCTGTGTGTTCGGTGGGATAACAGTGACCATGACCACACCCCAGAACGACCGTCGTACACCCACCCACGGCGAGTGTGGCTCGATGGGCTGACGCATCAATGCCGCGAGCACCACCAGAAACGACCGCAAGCCCCCAGCTTGCTAGTTGCCCCGCAAATCGCTGTGCCGCTCGCGTCCCTTCTGCTGAGCAGCGTCTGCTTCCAACGATGGCCAAGGATGGGAGCTGTAGCGCTTCAAAGGCCCCCTTTCCAAACAAGGCCAACGGCGAATCAGGTATCAGCCGTAGCAGAGGTGGAAAACATTGATCATCAATTGTCACTAACCCCACGTCACATCGCTCCATTTGATCTCGTAGCTGAGCGGTATTGACGCTGGCAAGAGCGCGAGCGATCTTATGAGCCCGGCGACAACTCATTCCCGCAGCCTCAAGCTGATGCCTATCTGCATGCCCAATACGTTCTAGGGATCCCAGATTTCCTATCAATCGAGCGATCCAGGTTGGGCCAAGACCAGACACAGCAATGGCTCGAAGCCGCCCCTCGCTGACATCCTGTGGTTTTTGAAACACGAAAGTACCCTCCTAGGAGAACTCAAGATAGACCTCTGGGAACCTTGACTTCAGGATTGAGGTAGGGTTTTATGAGGTTGTCATTGCGCTCCATAGATATGAAAACAATCGCTTCTCAGAGCACCTATATGGAATACTTGCAATCAACAAAAAATGAATCAGCAAACAAGACCAACGAAGCTATATTGATTGCACGAGAGTGAGAACAAGCCCAATGAAAGTGGCCAAATTTCAGCCATTTCGATTTGTCCGCAATACGGCAATTCTCTGCGCCGTGGTGCTTATCGTCTATTTGGGTTTTCTCTACTGGCACAAGGGGCAAGTCGGTCTCGACTATCGGGTCTTAAATACTTCTCTAAAGATGCCCACGACACCCCGATCTGTTACCAACTGGAAACTCCGGCCTATTGAAGTAGGCGGCTCCTTCAAGAATGTCACACGACTGGTCGAGGCCTGTGATGGGCACCTCTACATTCTTGAACAGCGGGGCCGTATTTATCGCTTACCCATCACACTTGGCAGTGGCGATCCAATACGATTTTTGAAACTTAAAAATGTCTCTTCAGCAGGAGAAGGTGGCTTACTAGGACTTGCCCTTCATCCAGAATTTGGCAACAACGACGATCCCAATGGTCGTTACGCCTATGTGTATTACTCCGCAGAGAGAGATGATGGCACCCGCAGCAACCGACTTTCCCGCTTGACAGCAACCGCCTCTTTTGACGAATTAGATCCTAAATCTGAGCTCATACTTATTGACCAGGATGATGAGCATGATTGGCACGACGGCGGCGGACTAACATTTGGACCCGATGGATTCCTCTATCTCACCATGGGTGACGAAGGCCTCTCCAGCGATGCACTCGGCAATAGCCAAGAGATCAAGAAGGATCTCTTTTCAGGGGTACTTCGTATCGACGTTGATGCGCAGGGTGGAGAGATCAGCCACTGGCCTCCTCGCCAACCTGAGACAGGCGTGACCGCACACTACATGATTCCCAATGACAATCCGTTTGTTGGTGTTCCCGGAGCGTTGGAAGAGTTTTATGCGATCGGGCTACGCAACCCTCATGATCTATTCTTCGATGAACTCACCGGAAATGGCTTTGTCACAGATGTTGGTGAGAACCAGCAAGAAGAGCTCAACCAACTGGTCAGCGGCGGCAACTATGAATGGAGTTTTCGTGAAGGCGACTTCTTACCTACAGAAGGCCCGTTTAACAATGGCGCCTTACCATCGCCCATGTACGGAACGCCAAACAGCCCGCTTCTGGCATATGCCCATACCAATGGCAACAAGTGCATTATTGGTGGCTTTGTATATCACAATGAAAAATACCCTGAACTAAAAAACAAGTACATTCACGGCGATCTTTCTTCGGGAAGGGTCTGGGCAGCCACACTCTCTCCCGATCATCCACTGGCCATCGAAGAACGCTCTTTATTGACACATCTTGAATCTGCTGCAGCCCGATCTCTTTGCGCATTGACGACTACCGAAGATGGTGAAATATACGCCGCAACACTAGCCGGAAACATCTACCGCCTCGAACCTCGCAACAATCAAGATGAACTGGTCAGCTTACCGCAGAGACTATCTCAAACCGGTGTCTTTGCAGACCTGGCAACCCTGACTCCGGCGCCAGGCTTTATTCCTTATGAAGTAAAGTCTCCTCTCTGGTCAGATAACGCTGTTAAAAGTCGATGGATTTGCGTCCCCGGAGATGGCTCTAGTGTGAACCCCACAGAGGATCGCATCTACATATCCAGAAAGAACAACTGGGAATTCCCCACAGGAACCTGCTTCATTAAGCACTTCGAGTTACCAATCGATCAGAGTGACCCCACAAAAACCAAGCGACTCGAAACCCGAATCATCATGCGCGATGATGCAAAAGGTATCTACGGAGCAACCTATAAATGGAACGAAGATGACACAGAAGCACTGCTCCTTCACCAAGGCCAGGAAGAAGCACATGCAATCATGTGCGAAGATGGCTCTTCACACCAACAGACTTGGGAATACCCGAGCCGAATTGACTGCCTCAGTTGTCACACTGAAGATGCCGGCTATGTACTAGGCGTCAATACCCGCCAACTCAACGGGTGGACCCACTATCCAGAAACACGACGCGATGGACACCAACTACGGACATGGAATGGAATCGATCTGATTACGCGGTCACGAGAAAAAGTAAAGACAATAAGACCGTCGCTTTTTTTCGGTTTTGATGCGCTCGTTGACCCTTATGACGCTTCAGAAGACCTCAATGATCGCATGATGTCCTATGTGGATAGCAACTGTGCACACTGCCATCGTCCCTACATGATGCGCACTGCTCTCGACCTTCGCTGGGGTGCCGATGAACTCCAACGACACCTGTATGAAACAGAAGCGGTCAACCCAATGAATGGAACCAGGACACTCTTGGTAAACCCGGCAAATCCTGATGCTTCAGAACTTCTTAATCGGGTTGCATCGAAGACCAGTGGATTCCGAATGCCACCACTATCAACCAGTGTGCCTGATCAAAAAGCGATTGAGTTGATTCGTCAGTGGATTCGTGCAAGAGCAGCGACGGCATCGCAATCGCAATGAGCTAAGCGACGAAGCAAATCTCACGACGCGGGCATCTTACAGTTCAATCTTCTTCATCCTCAAGAGCCCCCTCGTCGTCTTCCTCATCACCCTCTTCTTCCCATTCCCCCTCTTCTTCTTCGTCCTCAAGATCCTCCTCTTCGTCTTCCTCATCGCCCTCACACTGCTCTTCATCGTCGCCTAGAGATGCTTCTGCACCCTCTTCTTCCCATTCACCCTCTTCTTCATCATCCTCAAGATCCTCCTCTTCGTCTTCCTCATCGCCCTCACACTGCTCTTCATCGTCGACGAACGATGCTTCCTCTTCCTCCCACTCTTCATCCTCATCATGCTCGAGAGCGACATCCGCTTGATTGACATCATCCTCGTAGCCCAACACCTCTACACCATTCTCATCAACTTCCACTTCAATGATCTCTTCGACGTACTCATATTCCCACTCACCATCATCTTCAAGCTGCTGCTCTTGATCATCATGAGTTGAGACATCCGAATCAATCAAACCAACCTCTTCTGTATCGCTCTCCGTTGGCACCACTACCTGATCAACCGGAGGCGGACAGATCGAAACAACATCAGCTTCATCTTGTAGATCCTCTGCATCACTCACTGAGACAGACGCAGCTTCATCTTGTAGATCCTCTGCATCACTCACTGAGACAGATTCGACTTCATCTTGTAGATCCGCTGCATCACTCACCGAGACAGACGCAGCTTCATCATCGCTTTCTTCTGCTTCAACAACGACCAGCGATTTCACTGAACCATGAACAGCCGAAACAACCTGACCACAGGTCATCAATGAAGGCAAACATTTGGGCGTTTTCTTACGCGGCACCTTTGCCTGATACTTGATGCGCGATGAACGAATATTCTTCGAAACACGAATCGTAGGCATACTCGTCATCAGGCCTAAGAAGATGCAAAGACCTGATGCCCCCAGCACCCATAATCGGTGCTGACTCGATGCAATATGCTGGAGAAATGATCGCTGTTTCCCATGACCTTGATCAGGATCAGACAGGGCGCCCATGCCCTCATATGCGGTTAGAACTCCTTTCGGACCTTCGTATATATTGGCTTGGGGAGTCTCAGCTTGATGACTGGCACCCGCCTCCTGTAACCATCCCAGCGTGCTGATGGGACCACCTGAGGACATCAGTACTGCCTGCTGCCCTGCTGGCACCTGGTTGAGTTCGCATTCCACAAGGCGCTGGATGAGCTGTGAATCGGGTTGCTCGACTTCAGAGAGAAAACTCGTATAGGCCGCCAACTGAAGCGCCACCGCTTTTTCACGATCCCCCAACGCATCACGTTGACTGGTGAGTCGCTCCAGATCATCCGCTGGCGGCAGCAAAATGCATGCGGCCATCATGGCCAATCCAGCGGCAAGAAAAAGCCAGCCAGGATCAAATCGAAATAGGGGTTGGGAAACCTGTCTCACGCTGCCAATATCGGCCGGCCCTCACGATCAATCTGAATGCTTTTCAGGACTGATGCCTAGAGGCCAATCAGAATGGCATCACATCGACAATTGGGCCAAATTGGGGCTCCTTGAGGCCTGGGCTTTTTTGGCCCCATCTTGACCCAACCCCCAAGAACTGTATCCTTGCTGGTCTACTGCGGGGTAGAGCAGTCTGGTAGCTCGTCGGGCTCATAACCCGGAGGTCGTAGGTTCGAATCCTACCCCCGCTATTGAACACGAAATCAACCCTCTTCCTTCAACGAAGAGGGTTGTTCTCTTTTTGGGGCTGTGGCCCCTAAGTCCCCTGACGAGTTGCCTCAAGAGGCCGCAGTGGCGCCGGACTAACGTCTTCTTCGATTTCGAGAATCAGTTCGGATATGCCAAGTGCGTCAATCTTTTTTGCCTTCCAACCGTTTGCAGCTAATTCAGATGGCAGCGATTTCAAACGAGCGATCTGGGGACGGGCGGCACCGCCATAAATTCGGATGACATCCAAGCAACGACGAATCCGATTGTCTGCGCCCCAGCGGCCAGGATCGATCAGCATGACAGACAAAGGCAAGCCCTCTGCAATCCTGTGCTTTGCAAGAAACTCAAGTCCAGCAAGTCGAATGACATCACCAAACATAATGCCACTTGGAGCGGGCTCAACAATCGCGGCATGAATGACTGGCAACAATGGCTCTATCGCGTCATACGAAAGATTACGATAGACCGATCCGATCGCACCCCGAGCACGGCCGTCTTCGTTCTTCAGTCCTGCCACCACGGCCGCTTGCAGTGCTTTAGGATCAACACCCTCCAATGAACGACCAAGCATTCCATCGCGCCTATCGAATAAAGCAAGACAAAGATAGCGCTGCTGCATCCCGCGCGGATCAGCCTCACCGGGCGTCTTCGTGAGCATCGCCAGGAGCTCTGGAAGCGCTGGCATCGCAGCATCACCAATGGCCGCGAGGGCTTCTGCAGCCTTAATGCGCAGCCAAAGATCATCAGCTTCAAGAGTGACTCTCAGTGCTGGCACCAGAGAGGCTGCCCGATCCTTCAACATGATCGCAGCCTGACACGCGCCAAGTCGTCCATCCAAATCAGTTCCCAAAAGCATCCTACGCAGTACAGGCGTGGGATCACCATCGCGGCGAGCAAGTTCGATTGCCGAACGTTCTCGCACGACTGGCGACCAACTCTTAAGCCCACGAAAGAGACGCTCATCTGAGCGTTCCGCCCAGGTCTCCAGGCCAGTGCGAGGCCCCCAATCACGTCCATCGGCGATCAATAATTCAGCGCTCCGCCGATCTGCCTCTGGAACGATGCTTGGCTTGCGACCAGTGAGATAGATCGTGTTCAGTGGCTGCGCGTAGGCAAGTAAAAAGACGCCAGTCGCGTCCCAACCACCATAACTGTCTGGCTTTCGCTGTGGTGGCCCTTGATGAACATAGGTTCCGTCCCAAGATCTCGCCAAGTCGAAGTACCACCCAAACTCCTCCATCCATGCGCCCGTGGCATGCGATCCCGACAACGCGACACCTGGCATCGCCCAAAGCATGTTGAAGTAATTGCCGGTATGACCGGTATCACGTTCAGCGCCATGCGAGGCAACGCTCATTCGAGAGAAATAAGTAGCAGCCTCTACATCACCGAGCAAATCGAAGAACATTGCTGCAGCACCATTTTTTCCGTTGTCTTCATGCATCTCAATCCAGGGCTGATGGTCACCGTAAGGCACACTCCCTTTGTCGACATAAAACCGAATAAGTCGCGCACTCTTGTCAATAGCCTCATCAAGTTCCGGGTTTTTTACGCCAGCTTCTCGAGCAAGCACCAACGAAATAGATAACGGAAGCCCGGGTGCGTTCATCATGCCATATCCAGCCAAGCGACCATTGCCCTGAACGAACCGATGCCCCCATGATCCCACCTCGCTCTGCCCCCGAACAATCTCCATGGTGATACGTTCTAGATCAGGCATAAAGGTACGATCTCCAGTAGCCAATACATATTCAGCCATCAATATGTTGATCGGCCCATACCACCATGAGTGATATGAACGGCGCTCAAGATCAGAATAGTCTGACACCAACTCAACTTGCGCCCGTACAAGTGGTAGGTACTGTGGATCGCCACTGGCAAGCAATGCCAAAGCATTGAACGTGCGTTCAATTGGGTTGCCCTTGCTCGGATTCGCTTCGATGCGCCTGGCAAGCGCTGCGCAGCCGTTTCTGAAAATCTGTGCTGATTTTTCACAGTCAAAGGGCGCCGATCGCGAGTACCGACCAAGTACTGGCAGAGATATAAAAACACTTTCTTGCTTGCCATTCCGCCAGCGAATCAGGCCCAGCCGCCCGTCCGATGCCTCAGCGCCGCTGATTGCGTGGCCGATTTCAGTTCGTGGATCAAATCGAAATGGCTGACTGGCGACACCCAGGATCACATCCCCCGGCTCTAACAAGCCGTCCGCAGGCGATCCCACGGCGACGTCGGTGATGACCACTTGCCGAGCTTCTGTGGTTTCCAGTCCATTGCTATGCATCCAGCCTCGAACGCCGATTGGGCCAAGATTCCAATCATGACTCGCACCATCAGGAATCTTCTCGCCCATCGTAAAATCAGGATTCGGCACCTTTGAAGACGGACCCATCAACAAACTGGCACGGGCTTGATTCAAACCAGCACCCAGAGCAACACACAAAATGAGCAGCCGAACTACGTACATAAGAGTCCTTTCATCACCCACCCACACCGGCACCAGGAGCCACACTATTTTATGCCTCTGCCCTCTTTATAAAAGAGTGTTCGACCTCTAACGCAAACTTGGGCTTATAAACGAGCATCACATGATCACCTGCGAGAACACGAAGCGTACCATGCGGCGTATGCAGCTCTCCGTTTCTGAGCACCATCACGACAGTGACCCCGTGCGAGAAGCCAATTTCCTTAATCGTACGACCATCAGCCACACTACCGCTTGAAACAAAGAACGTCTTGTTGATGTGCTCTAACGTCCCACCTGACACAATATCCAATTCAACTTCAGGCTCCATAACACGACCCGCGTTCATCGCAAGCCAGCGCGTGACTGGGCGAACTAAAAACCCAGGCACAATACTTCCAACAACAACAGCCATAAAAACAACGCCATAAATGCGAACGAGGTTCGGATCCATAGCATCATTTCCTGTTGACATGGCCAAAACCGGAACTGTGGCCAAGATAATCGGCACAGCACCTCGTAAACCCGACCAGCAGATCAACAAGTTCTCTCTCCATGGCACTCGGAACACAAGCAAAATGGTTCCGACCACGAGCGGACGAGACACAAAGGCGACCCAAAGGGCCAAAAGTGCTCCACCAATCATCAGTTCATAATGATCTGCAATCAGAAGACTCGGCGTCACGAGAAGACCGAGAATAAAGAACATCGTGATCTGGCTGGCCCAAGCGAGTGTTGCGAAGATGCGATCAACTGTGGGGCGATATGGAATACTGTGATTACCGATCACCATGCCAGCCAAATAAGCAGCAAGCAATCCGCTACCTCCAAGTTGCATAGTAATACCCAATGTCGTGATCGCAGCCGCGATGGCAAGCACTGGATACAAGCCTGGTCCAACGCGTGCCTTTCTCAGGATATGTAGCCATATCCAACCTAAGACAACTCCCAAGATGGCCCCCAAGAACATCTGTTCACATAAGAACCAAACCAGTGGCATACCGGGCTCAGTGCCATAGGCCACCTGGGCCGTGAAACCAAATACAAGAACAAAGGCCATCGGGTCATTGAGACCACTTTCAACTTCAATAATCTCTTTGGCACGCCCCTTGAGTTTCTGCCCAGCCAAGAGATCGAAAACCGCAGCAGCATCGGTGGATCCGAGAATGGCCCCAATGAGAAGGCACACTGCGATCGTATTCTCAGGATTCGTAATCCACAGCCCAAATGCGGTCACTACGGTGACACCGATCACACCAAGGGTTGCCAATGCGAGTGCGGGCTTCCATGCACATTTGAGCGTCGCAACTGGCGTGCTCAGACCACCGTGAAACAGAATCAGACCCAATGCCGTGGAACCTAACGCGTAGGTCAGATCAAAATCATCAAACTCAACGCCCCAGATACCATCTTCACCAATCAACATCCCGACAACCAGAAAGAGTAGTCCCGCAGGCAGACCAATAAACCGGCCTAAGCGACCAAGAATGGCGCCAACTGCAAGCAAGACGCCAACAATCAGCGTAATAAACGGAAGCTGTTCAAAGAAAAGATGTTCCAAAAGCAAGACCTTCAATAAACTGTAAATCTTGAGCCGCTGAGCGGCCTTTGACTCAAACAGTAACACACAGAGCCATGAACTGTACCTTTGAACAATCTCATACCCAGCGACGAGGCCATCTGATAGGCTCGCCTCTATGACCGTGCCTCACTCTGCAACTGAGCCACTGAACCTTGACCAAGTTGCCCACCAGCTGCTTACTGACTATTGGCATATGCAGGGAACCGTCAAACGTCTGCCCGGAGAGAACGCCAACTTTCTGGTGACCAGCAAGTCGACACAAAAGCATGTCCTGAAAATCACCCTTGACCCTTCTACGGATGTCCGTCTTGAGGAGACAGTCCTTGAAACGCTCCGGCAAGCAGATATCCCGGTGCCCACAACAGTACCGGACGCCAATGGTCAGACGATTGTCAAAGTGTCACTTACAGGACAATTTCTTGATGCGCGACTACAGCTTTTCTTGCCAGGAACCGCGTGGCGCACGGCGGCAGTGGGCCTTACTGGCCTCTATAACATTGGCGCCCTGCTTGCTCGGGCCCATGAGGCAACGACTGGAATCACCTCTTCCGAAGCAGAGCGATCACATCGTTGGGATCTTGCCAATGCTCAGCAACATCGAGACACAGTCAACCTGATCACCGACCGACATCAGCGACAAGTACTCGAATACTGCTATCAATTACACGCGGGCATTACGCAACCGCTGCTTGCTCGCTGCCCAATGGGCATGCTACATGGCGACCCCAATGATGAAAATATTCTGATGGATGGCGATGATGTGGTCGGCCTGATTGATGCAAGTGACTGCTTATATAGCCAACTCATTGTCGACCTGGGAACATGCCTTGCTTATGCGCTTCAGCAACCCAACGCCTCACTGAAAAACAGCGCGTCACTGATTGCAGGCTACCAGAGCATTCGACAGCTGACGCCTTGCGAGCAAGAAGTATTGTTCCCGCTGGCCCTCACACGCCTGGCCACGAGCCTCTGCATCAGTGCCCAGCGACGACAGCATCAACCCGAACACACCACATGGTTTTCACACGACCAAACGACCTGGACTGCATTAGAAGCGTTTTCATCAATCAGCCCCTCTATAGCTACTGACCTTCTGACCTCAACGACACCCAACGACACAGCCACTATTGACGAACTCACAAAACGTCGTGATGCTCATTTGAGTACAACGCTCTCTGTGAGCTATAAAAAACCGCTGCATATTGTTCGCGGGCAGCAGCAGTTCCTTATCAGTGCCGACGGAAGGCCATATCTGGACATGGTCAACAACGTCTGTCACGTCGGACACTGCCACCCCCACGTTGTTGCATCCCTCACCACACAAATAGAAACCCTCAACACCAATACGCGGTATCTCCACGAAGGCATCATCCAATACACAGATCGGCTCTGTGCCACCCTTCCCGATGCGCTCGATACATGCTTCCTGGTCAACTCTGGATCAGAGGCCAATGAACTGGCGATTCGACTGGCACGCACCGCCACAAAACGCAATGGCGTGATGGTGATCGACGGCGCCTATCACGGAAACACCGGCAATTGCGTTGCCATGAGCCCTTATAAATTTAATGGCCCCGGAGGGAGCGGGCAGGCCGATTGGATCCAGATTGCGCCGAGCCCCGATCTCTATCGCGGACGCTATCGTGGCTCTCCATCAGAAGCAGCGATGGCCTATGCAGCAGAGCTACCTGCCCTTTTAGAAAACGCCCGTCAAAATGGGCAGCCAATTGCTGGCTTCTTTGCCGAGCCCATTCTCTCTTGCGGTGGACAAATACCACTCCCGCAAGGATATCTCAAGGCCGCCTTTGAACATGTGCGCCAGGCTGGAGGCTTATGTATCGCCGATGAAGTGCAAGTTGGCTTTGGAAGAGTGGGAAGTCACTTCTGGGCATTCCAACAACACGATGTGATCCCTGACATTGTGGTCATGGGCAAGCCAATCGGCAATGGCCATCCAATGGGTGCCGTGGTCACAACCAAAGAAATCGCAGAAGCATTCAATAACGGAATGGAGTTCTTCTCAACGTTCGGCGGCAACCCCGTTTCGTGCGCCTGCGGCAATGCAGTCCTCGATGTCATTGAGCAAGAGCTCCTTCAGCAAAATGCTCGCACCCTTGGCACCCACTTCTTGACGGGCCTAAGAGAAATGCAATCTCGGCACCCGCTCATCGGCGATGTCCGTGGGCACGGCCTTTTCTTAGGAATTGAGCTTGTCACAGATCACAACACACGCGAACCAGCCGCGGCGCAGGCAACGGCTATCGTCAATGCGATGCGGGAACATGGCGTCTTGTTGAGCACCGACGGGCCACTCCATAATGTCATCAAGATCAAGCCACCAATGGTCGTCGACATCAGTGACATCAATATGACACTTCGGCTACTTGATGATGCTCTAAGTGAGCTAAGCGAAGGCACAACTAGAGAATAACCTTGACCGCTGGCGATACACTCAACGTCTTAAACAGAGACTTGCGATCTTCTTCACTGGACACCTCTAGCTGCAAATTCAGCGATACATACTTACCGCCGCTACTTGTTTTTCCCGCGGTGATTTGATAAGGACGGTCGCCAAGGACCGCAGCCACCATGCGCTTAATTTCATCGCCATCGGGGCCAATCAAACGATAGCCCCACTGGCATGGATAGGCCAACTCAAGTTCAGGCTGCTTCTGTTCTTCATTACCATCAGGAACAACTGAATCTTCCGGGGAACTCATACCAAAACTCCATCTAAGACTACCGCTTCATACCTAAGCCAAGGCCATCACCAATTGGGACCAGGCTGTACTCAATCCGATCATCATGGAGCAGCTTGGATGCGAGCGCCCGTGTTGCAACCGTATTTTCATCGTTGACTTTCAAATCAGCAACGTTTCCACCCCGAAACATATTATCAAAGGCGATAATGCCGCCAACCCGTAGTAGCTGAAAACCTAATTCGTAATAGTCTGGATAGCCCGTCTTATCAGCATCGACATACATAAAGTCGACTGTTCCATCATGACCCTCCTCAATCAAAGCCCGAAGCGTGTCGGCGCCTGGACCAATACGCTCTTCAATGAGATGATCAATTGCAGCCTTCTGCCACCAAGATCGTGCTTCAGCCATGTACTGCTCACTAATGTCACAAGCAATGAGTTTGCCGCCCTTGGGAAGAGAGAGCGCCATACCCAACGCGCTGTAGCCCGTAAAAACACCAACTTCAACCACACATTTGGCATTCATTGCCTTGAGCATCAAGCCCATAAATTGCACTTGCTCTGGCGAGGTTTGCATCTCACCTTCTGGATGCTGCACCATGGCCTCACGAAGCTCTCGCTGCACCTCAGTCTTTCGCAGTGAATTTGCATGGAGCCAGTCCTGCAACATTTCATCAATTTGATTTGTTCGACGCGACATATTGATCTCCTATGTCCAAAGACGACTGCTCATAATAATGACTTACGTTGACCCTTGTCATAAAACACAAACGCTGAAATCAGAGCGATATCAAATCTTGTGCGCGTCGCTTCGGCGGAATCGCTATCACCGGGGGCACCAGCCCATCAAATATGAAAAAGCGGGCAGCTCCGTTGAGCCGCCCGCTTTTGATTCGAAATTGCTTTTCTATCAAGCTGATCTACGATCAGCTGCCAGCAACATTTTTAAAGATCGGTTGTGATCATGACCACTATTAGCCTTGACCAGCACCAGGACCAGGACCCATACCACCCATCATGCCCATCAGTTGAGACACAGCCTTATCAAACTCTGCTTGGGTCTTTGCCTTCTTGAGAGGCTCCATCATACCTGACGCCATGCCTACTAACATCGGCGCCTGCTTCAAACCGCTATTCAGATCTTGCATTTCTACTGCCATCTGAGCTTTCGCCTGGGCGATTGCCTGTTCGAATTGGTCCGCCATTTCTTGAGGCACCCATCCATCATCAACTTTGACCATCGTAACTGCCTGACCAGGTGCTGGCTTACCATCTGGGCCAGGCTCACTGACTGTCACAGTCGCTGTGGTTGCGGTCTTGTTGGTCACAACGAAGGATGACTTTTTCAACATCTCCATCATCATTTTGACCTGAGCAACTTCAGCAGCGCTGTTTGGTGGCGCTGCTTCCATCACCGACTTAGCAAGCTTAATCATCGTACCGCCATACTTATTGATGATGGCACCTAGATCAACCTTCTGCAGTCCGGCGGCGCTCCCCAAATCACTGTCAGACAGTGCCTGCAAGAACGTCACCATCATGTCGTAATTCTCTTCCATGACCTTCATGGGAATATCTTCGCTGGCCATCTGAGACTTAATCATCGGCGAGTTCAAAACGAAGGTCTTTTTATCTTTGAGCATCGCAGCAACATCACGAACCATTCCCATAACGGCGTCATAGCCAGCAGCATCTACCTGGGCGCCGAAGTCATGCACGAGACCATTGATCTGAGTCTTGTAAGTTGATGGCATCGCATTCCAAAGAGCCACCGGCTTATCATTAATGACCGCTTCTTTCGCTGCAACAAACATTGCATCTGGCGTATCTTTATGTGCAGATGAAGGACCACACGCATTGAGCAATAGGACAAATGTGACGGCCACCGCAAGTGAAGTGTATTGCTTACATTTCATTCTTAAAGACATAGTTGTTTCCAATGTTATTTTTAACTTCCCCGTGCAGCCTTGACATCAACGCCACCTATACAAGGCAGATCATGATACTGATTGCCTGCCTCCTTAGGGCGATACGATCTCAGTTAGCGATGGGATCACCACTCTATATAGCTATAAAGGGCGAAAGCAGCAGTAGTTGCGCCCACCAGCTGAGCAAGCACGCCCAACCGGACCCCAAAATGAGCACTCCTTGATCAAAAATAAAGCGGGCCCCCTCAGTTGAGGAGGCCCACTGCTATTAGATACTGAGCAGAACTTTTTACAACAGCATTATGACTTAGCTATCACAATCTCCATAGTTGACCAGGAAGATACTGAAGTCTGCAATATCAACAACACCACTGCCATCAAAGTCAGATTGAGGGTTCGAAGTTCCAAAGTCGACAAGGAACAATGAGAAGTCGGAGATTCCAACCGTCCCATCACCATCAATGTCACCCTGACAAGCAACACCACAGTCGGTGATCTTTATCTCAACACCATCGACAGATGCCTCAACAACGGATCCGCTATTGAGATCACCGCAGATAAAGCGTAAGCGGAAGTTAGAGCTTGGAGTGAAACCCGCAAGCGTATCGAGATCAACATTGACCTGGAACCACTGACCACTGACTTCACTGCCGGTTGGGCCGAGTGTTTCAACGTCATACCAAGTGTTACCACCATCTGATGAAGCTTCAACTTCAAAGATGTCATTCTGAGAATCAGCACCTCCGCAGTCTGAGCCGTTGCTGTACCAACGCCAGTAACTCAGTGTGCCGCCCTCAGAAGCATCCATATCGGGACTTTCCAAAGTGGTGGTACCACCATCGACATCCTCATCAAACGCATTGCCAGTGACATATGCGTTTCCAGATGAATCTGCATCCGTTGGAGCATCACAGCGACCACCACTACTACCAGCTGGCAAGACGCGTTCCCAAGCACCAGTCGAGACGTCAGAACTGACGGTCCAACCCTTATCGTCTTGGAAGTCATCTTCAAACTTCTTCACAATATCGCCAGCAGCGGTTGTGCCCCATGGATCACTTGCACCGCCGGATGGACTCGTCACCTGAGACACAGTTCCATCACCGTCTGCAACGACATCCATTGAGATATACCAGTCGACATCACTGTCGCACTCAACTGTAGGGAAGGTCGCAAGATAAGAACCACCACCCTGAGGGGAGAGAGCCTGAGATAACCAGGCGCCACCATCAGCACGATAGTTCAGCGACTCGGTACCAGAGACAGGACTAGAAGAGCCACTGTCAATCTGAATACTGACCTGTGTTCCACCACTAGGCTCGATGGTATCGGGACGACCATCTGGATAACTCACTGTCACTACTGGTCCATTTTCACAAGGTTCACCAGGACCAGAAACGATGATGCTACCTGCGCCAACAGCAGCGCCATCCCATCCACCGATGCGGATGAAATAGGTCTCGCCTTCGGTGACGTTCACAGATGCAATAGAAGAAT
The DNA here is from genome assembly GCA_029268515.1 of Phycisphaerales bacterium. NCBI lineage: Bacteria > Pseudomonadati > Planctomycetota > Phycisphaerae > Phycisphaerales > Phycisphaerales bacterium. The sequence continues at coordinate 24,173 of JAQWNP010000018.1, forward strand.
AACCGCCACAGCCACCATCATCACCATTACAGCCGACTTGGGTCTTCGTACCACAACTACTACCTTGATAGACAACGATATCGCTATCGAAGGAGATCTGGTCACAGGTACTCACTGTCATAGTACCAGTACCACAAGCCTGCACTCGGTACCAAACATCAGCAGTCATCGCACCAAGGGATGTTCCAGAGCATTGCGCGTCGTTATATGCATCACTACTGGTGCTACCACCAAGCGTATTGATTGGATGCGTACCCCAAGTAATCTCAGTGGCACTGCCGCATTCATCATTCGCCAAAGGCTCAGGAATTTCACTCATGTTATGCAGCGCAAATGCCTGCGTAAGAAGTACTGAATTAGGCGTACCGTTATCAAGGTCGCCATCATCATCATCAAGAAGCAACCAGTGCAGGAAAATGTCCGGAGCAATTCCACCCCCGACATGCATTGGAACAGAGTTGACCGTTAGTGCCGCCACAGTCTCGAGAGGCAACAACTGGAGTGAATCCCAAATACAGCCTGAAATCAACTGGCCACAGTCATGAATACCACTGCAGGCGCCGCCATACTGATAACTGTTATCTGCATTACGAATACCATCTACACAGTCGCCCTGAAAGAAGCCTCGAGCCAGTTTTGAATCACCTGAGACGAGTACAGCGAAACAGTCGCTCATACCCTCGCCATATTGCTGCTGGCCTGATCCACCTGTAGCGACGTAGTGGTGACCATTCTCATGGTGCACAACCACAGAAAACGCTGTGTTATTGCAGCCACCACCCGCGTTATAAAAGTTGATCGAGCTTCCGTCATAGAAAGCATTGCAAGTACCACTCACACCAACATTGATCGAAAAATCCAACTCAGTACTGACGGTTGGATAATCTGGATGGTATTCAAGCACGAAGTCTCGGACGACATTCGATTGAATGTAGGCGTTTACTTCAGCTCGCTCACTTTCAGATGAATTCGTTGCATTATGACTAAGCAACCCGGAACCGCCGTCATTGATTGACGCACTGGCTGAACCATTTGAGCCAGACTGGTTGTTCACGGAGAAATAGCGACCTTCAACACCACTATTGACCGTCACTGTGCCGCTTGTATTAAGTTGGAAGTCACCGTTCTCATCGGCATAGGCTGACAAACCAGCACTCGTGACCAGCGCGTATGGCAGAGGCTCATATTGTTCAGCCTCACACTCATCAGCACCACTGCCCTGCGTGGCTTGACCTTGAACAGTGCCCTCCACGCCATGCAGGATCATATTTTCTTCATACACAACTTGACCAGTAGCCAAGTCGACGACGAGCAACTTTTTCGCGTAGTCCGCATCCCAAGTCGTGCCCGATGAGGCCTCAAAAACCATTGCTGTCACTGGAGTGAAGTTCTTTTCACCCATACCTGCGTAGACCGCCATTTTTGGTTCAGAAATCTCAGGGTTCGGGCCAACATTCATGGCTGCAGCATTCATCGCCATGACACGGTTCACCATCATCACGACTGGGGGCTGAAAATTGCCAACAGCTCGCGTATTCGCAGTCACGTGTACTGTTGGGAAACCAACATCGTTTCTTACTAAGGCCATAAAACGCGTCCGGAACACTGGAATTCCACCAGCCGTCTGCGTCCAATAGTAAGCAGTGAACTTGTAGTCACCGGTATCAGGTTGATACATCAAGCCCAGTTCATGCTGACCGGATGGAAACGGGCCAACTGGAATAAACTCGTTGGAGTCGAGTCCCAAGGCTGGTGCAAGCGTATTGAGTGCTTGCTCACCTGACCCCTTGGCCGTTCGAGCTGTGGCGATTTGCTTATCTGAAATGTTCAGGACACCTGGAGTTGCTTCCATGAACCGAGCCCGAGGCTTGCTCTTGGTAAACGCCTGCATGGCCTGATCGGCTTTGGAAAGTGACACTGGATCTGAGACGACCACGGAGGTAGTCGTTCCGATCGATACACAACCGGCTACGAACAACCGAAAACACAACTTATTCATGCTATCTCCTAGTTTCTTGCCGCACTTGGGCGAATAATGATCGTCCAGCTCAATATACAGAATGACTGAGCTTTCTATTCATTACAAGCCTAAAAACGGGCTATTGCACGGAATGATGCTGCAAACCTTCTCTTACTATTTCTCTAAATTGCATGATGGTTCATCATGCCCATGTTAACTTCTCGATCTCAAACTCAGAACAGCAGCTTTTTGAGCCTAAAAACAGGCATCGAGATCGCCTTATCCGCCTGCGTCAGCTAAAAAACAGCCTTCTCATGAGACTCTTCGCATTGAATTGGCCATCGGTTCCAGCTGAATACACCCCAGACTCATCAACTTTTAACAGAACAAACCTGCTGTTACGACCTTAGTTAGAGTCCCCAGACGACCAGATGCCATGAACACAGGTCGACGATACGACAGATCCATCACAGCCAGTAATCATCGCTTCGGCCAGGTTGACTGGGTCAATATGTGCTAACTGCTGATGCCGCAAGTTAATACAAGCCAGGTCGGCAAGTCGCCCCTGCTTAATGGCCCCTGTAGGAAGCCCAAGGCTATGGGCTCCATTGAGCGTTGCCGCCTGCATAAGCAGTGGAGCCATCTGCCCCTGCTGATCACGAATGATGCCGCGCCCCTGATTCAATAATCGCTGACCATACTCGAGCAGCCGCATCTCCTCGAGCATATCAATACGCGCATTCGAGTCGCTCCCTAAACAGATGCGACCTCCATGCCGGAGAATAAATGGAATATTGGCAAGACCGTCTCCCAGGTTTGCCTCGGTCAATGGACAAATACAAACGGTCCCGCCCGCCTGCAAAAAGTCATCCATATCACGTTCAGCCGTATGCGTGCAGTGCACTGCTGTAAAACGTGGCCCAACCCCAGCAAGTTCCATCAGGATAGACATTGGAGTTCGACCGTAGGCTTTCAGAGATGCCGCTATTTCTGCCGGCTGCTCTTCAACATGCATATGCAAGACCATGCCGCGGACCTGTGCCTCTCGAGCCACCTTTGCCATCTCAGTCAAATCCCCTGCCGCTCGAATCGAGTGGATCACGGCGCCAAGATGAGCCTGAGACTGACCCTCCACACGCTTAGAAAGCAAATCCATCTGCTTCCAAAATGTACTTGAATCACAGCCATCAAATCGCTGCTGCTTCTGACTAAGCGGTTCACCGATCGCACCTGAGACGTAATACGCATTCAGCAACACCACGCGAATACCCGCGGCGGCAGCAGCATCAAGAATGACCTGGTCAAACTCAAAACGGCGTTGACCATCAACATGATGTAAGTAATGAAACTCACCGACCGTGGTCATACCGCATGCTCGCATCTCTCGATATGTTTCCACAGCGAGTTCATAGAGATGCTGTTGATCTATCTGGCAAACAAGCTCATACATATGCTCACGCCAAGTCCAGAAGCTTCCAACACCCTCTATAAAACGCTCACCATCACCACGCATCGCGCGCTGAAACACATGGCTATGAGCATTAACAAATCCAGGCATGAGTGCCTTATCAGGCCACTGCTCACCTTCACCAGTGGAAGGCTCAACCGCAGCGATCCGCCCCGAATCATCGATGACGACAGCCATCGATTCAACAAATGCTGATCCATCCCAAAGCAAAGCCGGTTCAATCCGCTGGCTCATCAGGAACCTCCACACATTTGCAAAGCAAGAGCCTCGACATAACCACTGCAATCTCGAAACTCATGAATCGGCACATATTCATTGCTCTTATGTGCGACCCCAATATCACCAGGGCCAAACAACACCGCTTCAAGACCAAGGGCCGCAAGGAATCCACCGTCACTGGCATAAGACACGCCCAGGGTTTCTGTTTGTCCAACCAATTTGCAACATGCCTCACAAATAGAGGCCTCTTGCGGCGTGAGCAGCGTGGGGTTCTCCTCAGCAGTGACGATCTTTCCACCATCGCCAGCATCAGCAATACAGCTGTTGATACGAGACATCAGCACCGCCTTATCTTGCCCAGGAAGCAGACGGACGCTGAGGTCAATCTCACACTTCTCAGGGACAATATTCATCGCGTTTCCGCCACGAATGCCAACGACTGTCAATACCGCGTATGGCACACCACGAAAGTACTGACTGGATTCCAGAGACTCTTGCTGCATTTGCAAGCTCAACTCTTGAAGTAACGCGACAATGCGTGTCGCTTCCTCAACCGCATTGCGACCCAGGTGTGGGCTGCCACTATGAGCCGGTATTCCTTTGACGTCAATCCGAATTTTCAAGTGACCTTTATGCATACGGACAACGCGCAGCGAGGTTGGCTCACCAACAACAGTCGCGCGTGGAAGAGGCTGTTTCCATTGTTGAGACAATTGTTTGGCGCCGAGAGATCCAACTTCCTCGTCATAGGTCAGCAGCACACATAACGGGGCCTTCAGTGTTCGCTGTGACGCTGCTCGCAACGCATTGACGGCAATAGCACAGAAACCCTTCATATCACAACTACCACGACCGAATAGAGCGCCCTCTCGTTCAGTCAACTCAAACGCAGGACTGATCCAATCATCTTCGTCCGCTGGCACGGTATCGACATGCCCAGAGAGGGTGAGCCCCTCACCTTTCTCACAGTCTGGCCCAACCATTGCCACAAGATTGGCCTTCAGCCCATCCTCTGATGAGACGAGGTCGACTTTGGCCCCACTGGCATCCAGGTATTCTGCCACCCAAGAGATCAGCTCAAGGTTACTTTCACAGCTGGTGGTATCAAAGGCAATCAACCGCTGGGCCAGATCAATATCGCTCAGTAAGGAATTCATACCAAGTATGATATCCATCCTTATGTTGATCGCAGGACTTGACCATTTCGTGCTGACTGTGGCTGATCTAGACGAGACGATTGCCTTTTATGTGCGCGCGATCGGGCTTGAGCATATTCGTTTTGGTGAGGGACGGCATGCCCTGAAGTGCGGACAGCAGAAGATCAACCTTCATCCAGCCACCGATCCCATCCATCCACATGCCGCCTTCCCAACCCCAGGAGCCGCTGATTTATGCCTTCTGGTTAATGGTCGCCTTGAAGAGGCCATTGAACGCCTCGAGCAGGCGAAGGTCGCGGTGGAGCTTGGCCCCATCGAGCGAACTGGTTCACAGGGGCCCATCAGATCAATCTACGTGCGTGATCCAGATCAGAATCTCATCGAACTTGCTGAACAACAACCCTCGACATCATCTGGCTAACTGGAGTCCACGATGGCAAAAGCCCTCAAGAAAAAACAGACCACGAAACCCGCCAAGCAGTCAACAAAAAAAAGACTGGTAACTGCAGATGATCTCAGTCGGCTACAGATGGTCAGCGATCCCCAAATCTCACCCGATGGCAAAGAGATTTTATTCACCAAGACACACACAGCGCCAAAGAACAAAAAAACATCAAACCTCTGGCGCGTCCCTTGTGATGGGGGGCGCCCACGACAATTCACCTCCAGCGGCAAAGACAGAGGCGGCCGCTTCTCCCCTGATGGAAACAGCATTGTCTTTGCCTCGGGCCGCAACCCCCAGTCACAACAACTACACATCATTGATCGCCACGGCGGCGAAGCGAAAGAGCTCACCTCTTTTAGCCAAGGATCAATTCATGGCTATGTCTTTAGCCCCGATAGCCGATTACTCGCCGTTTCCTTTCGCGAAACTGACCCACACTTCACCAAGGCAGCTGAAGCAAAGAGAAAGAAAAAAGGCCTCAGTGATCCCCCCTGGGTCATCGATGACTGGTGGTATCGACTTGACGGCGACGGTTACTTTGGAGCCCAGCGTTTTGCTGTGTATATCGTTGAAATTGAAACTGGCAAGCATCGCCGTCTCTATGACAAGGACACCATGGGGTGGACCGAATACGACTTCTCGCCGAATAGCCGCGAGCTTTTGATCGCAACCAATCGCCACAAGCAAGCAATGGTCCGCCGCGATGCTGCTGAGCTGGTCAGAGTCAATGTTGCCAGCGGTAAGATCACACCAGTACGTGGCGTCCCCTCCGGCCCCAAACATGCGCCCAAATGGTCCCCCGATGGCAAGACCATCGCCTGGGCTGGGCTGATCTCCACAGTACCTGGCTGGGGCGCTGAGAATGATTCCTTGTTTGTCATGAATCTTGCAACGAAAAAGATTCGTAACCTGACAAGCAAGCATGACTATTGCACATCAACTGGCACGCTCAGCGACACTGAGGAGATCGAATTTGGAACAAACTTCCACTACATCGAAAACGGCAAACGCATCCTGATCACCATTGGCTTCCATGGACAAAACCAGATCGGTTGTGCCAAGACGAATTCTGGCTCAGTCGAATTGCTGACCTCTGGGCGATGTGGCTATGGCATGGGCAATAGTTCTCATGATGGAACACGCGTGGCACTGATGTGGGGAGATGCGACGCACCCTTCAGAAATTGCGGTAGGAATACTGACCAAAGATGGTCTTGAGAAACGCACCTTAACCAACTTCAATGGGCCGCTTCTAAAAGAACTTAAACTCAGCAAGCCCAAGCCCAAGTGGATCCGATCTGCTGATGGCACGCGGGTACAGCTGTGGGCCATGGATCCAACCGGCGGCCCCAAACGTAAAAAGGCACCAGCCGTACTTGAAGTACATGGTGGGCCACATGCGCAATATGGCGAAGTGTTCTTTCATGAATTCCAGCTCCTCGCAGCCAATGGCTATCGTGTCTTCTACGCCAATCCGCGCGGTAGCAAAGGCTATGGAGAAGCCTTTACCACTTCGATTGAGGGAAGATGGGGCCACCATGATTGGCAGGACATCACCGCCGTCGCCGACCATATGGAATCACGCAATGATGTAGACACGCAGGCCATGGCCATTATGGGCGGCAGCTATGGTGGCTATATGACACTTTGGGCCATTGGTCATACCAATCGCTTTGCGGCAGCAATCACAGACCGATGTGTTTCCAATATGGTGACCATGGGTGGCAACAGTGACTTTATTGATGCACCTGATCATTACTTCCCCGGCAATTTCTGGGACAATATTGACGCGAGATGGGACCAAAGCCCCATGAAACATATTGGCAATGCCAAGACGCCGACCATGATCATTCATAGCGAAGGCGATCTTCGCTGCAATATTGAACAAGCAGAACAGGTCTTCTCGGCACTAAAGCTTCTAAAAGTACCGACTCGCTTTGTCCGATATCCTCGCAGCACAAGCCATGGAATGAGCCGTGACGGCCCTATGGATCTACGGGAGCACCGCCTAGAACAGATCTTGTGGTGGTTCAAACGCCATCTTCAAAAGCGACGCTAGCTCGTTGTTCCCTCCATACCCTAAAGGGACTATCATGGAGGGTCTTCCGGAGAAACCATGACTACTTCTGCAAGCGAAAGCCAACATAAACAAGCCACAAAGGCTCGTGCCGATGCGATGGACCATGTCCGCGGCCTCCTTGACTTCATCGGGGAAGATCCAACACGCGAAGGGTTAATCGAAACGCCCCGCCGTGTCCTGGCAGCCATGCAGGATCACTTTCGTGGATACCACGAAGACCCCGCAAGTTTTCTCAGCAAAAGCTTTACTGAGGTCGAAGGCTATCAAGAACTGGTCTTGATCTCTGACATCGAGTTACACAGCCACTGCGAACACCACATGGTGCCATTCGTAGGCAAGGCACATGTCGCCTATATCCCCGGCGATCGGATTGTTGGACTGTCCAAACTGGCGCGCGTCGTAGATGTCTATAGCCACCGACTCCAAGTCCAGGAAAAACTCACTGCACAGATCGCCAATACGATCAATGACTGCTTGAATCCCAAAGGCGTCGCGGTCATCCTGCAATGCCAACACTTCTGCATGTGCTATCGGGGCGTCAAGAAACCCGGCGCCTGGACAACAACGAGCAAACTGCATGGCCAGTTTCTGAATGATGCGTCGAGCCGCGCAGAGCTCTTCACCTTGCTTGGTCTTAAACGCGATATTGGCTGATCTGCACTCCAGCCTGAGTTTTCTCGCTCAACGCCGACCAGCGTTGATTGGCATGGTTCATGTACAGGCCCTGCCCGGCACACCCCGACATACAAAGACGATTGATCAGATCATCAACACGGCTGTTCAAGAAGCAACTTGCCTCGCCGAAGCTGGGTTTGATGCCTTGATGATTGAAAACATGCACGATCTCCCCTACCTGCTTGGTCAAGTGGGACCCGAGATTGTCGCTGGCATGACCGCCGTCGGCCAAGCAATACGCAGCCGCATCGATCTTCCGCTTGGCGTACAAGTATTGGCTGCCGCCAATAGTGCTTCACTGGCCGTGGCCCACACGATTGGCGCCTCCTTCATACGGTGCGAAGGATTTGTCTTTGCATCAGTTGCTGATGAAGGCATCATTGAACAAGCTGCCGCAGGCCCATTGCTGCGAACAAGAAAATCACTTGACGCAGAGAACGTCGCGATCCTCGCTGACATCAAAAAGAAGCACAGCGCCCATGCACTGACCAGCGATATCTCACTGACTGAAATGGCTCATGCTGCCGCATTCAACGGCGCTGATGGCGTCATTGTGACAGGCACTGTGACCAGCATCCCACCCGATCCTCATGAGGCGGCCGCTGCGGCCAAATGCGAACGCCCAGTATTGATCGGCTCAGGGCTTACAACAGACAACATTGAGTCGTTTGCTCAAGTGAGCGACGGCCTCATCATTGGCTCAGCTCTCAAGCAAGACGGGCACTGGGACGAGGCGCTAGACCCCGCGCGCGTCACGGCGATTGCCCAAGCAGTGCAAGGCTGCCGGACGACGAAGTAAGAGGTCAACCATCCATTTCATCTTTGAGTTGACTGAGCTTGTCGATCAAATTGTCGATCTGCGCATCTGTGTGAGCAGCAGAAATTTGCACACGAAGACGAGCCGTGCCCTCAGGCACAACTGGATACCCAAACCCAATCACAAAGACGCCCAATTCAAGCAGACGATTGCTCATCGCAATCGCCTTCGCTGTATCGCCAACAATAATGGGGCAAATAGCTGTGGGCGACTCAATGACTTCAAACCCTTTGCTTCGAATACCCTCCCGAGCTCGAGCCGTGTTCTGTCGAAGCCGGTCAACCATTCCAGGGTCGTTCATCAACAATTCAATAGCGCGATTGGCGCTACAAGCCACTGACACTGGAAGCGCATTGGTAAACAAGGTTGGTCGGGCTCGCTGCACAATCATTTCCATGGCAGCCTGCGAACCTGCGAGATAGCCGCCCGCCGCACCACCGAGCGCTTTTCCGATAGTGCCTGTAAACAGATCAATCTCATCACTGGCCATACCAAAGTGTTCATGCGTACCGCGCCCCGTGGCGCCCATGACGCCAGTGCCATGAGAATCATCAACGGCCAGCATCGCGCCGTACTCATCACACAAGGCCCGAATCGCTGGCAGGTGAGCCAAATCACCCTCCATCGAAAAGACACCATCAGTAATAACCCAGAGCACGCCTCCGTCAGCGACGATTTCACGTCCCTTGATCAATGACTGACGGAGCGAGTCCATATCACTGTGCTTATAGATTGATTTATGCAGGCCTTTATTAATAACACCGGCCAATCGCATTGCATCAATAATGCAAGCGTGGTTGAGCTCGTCAGAAATAATCACATCACCGGGCTCACAGAGCGTTGGCAACAGCGCTTCAGTTGCGGTCCAACAAGACACAAAACTATAAGCAGCTTCTTTGCCAAGAAACTCAGCAATACGCTTTTCAAGAACCAAATGTGGCTCAAACGTGCCGCAAATAAATCGCACTGAAGCCGTGCCGGCACCATAATGCTGCATACCTTCAATACCTGCCGCGACGACGTCAGGATGATTTGCAAGTCCCAGGTAATTATTGGAGCAGAAGCAATCAACTTGGCCATATCCCTCCAGATCAATATGGGGATCCATGGGCCCCTTAATCGTCTGCAGCTTTTTGAGCTGGCCAGTCGCCTCAAGATGACCAAGCGTTTTCGCACTACGCTGTTCAAACAAATCAGACCCGGTCAATCCCGTCATGCTCATGTCACGATCCTGAATATGATTCAAAGTAAGGAATGATGTACTCGGTGAACGTCTTTTCAAGATCATGCTCAGGAGCAAAGCCCCAATCATTTTGAGCCGCTGAACAATCGACCGATTCAGGCCAAGAATCAACGATCGCCTGACGTTCAGGCGTCACCTTAAAATCAACCTTCGCCGCTGGATAGTGCCGCTTGATCATTTCAACGCACTCCTCGGCTGAAGGATTAAATGCAGACACGTTGTAACACGACTTTGTCAACTGCTCTGATGATGCAGCCGTATACTTCAATGTTGCATTAATTGCATCTGGCATGGTCATAAATGGAATGCGCGTGTCTGGCCGCACAAAACACTCGTACGGCTCACCCCTTAATGCGGCATGGAGCATTTCAGGAATAAAATCGCTGGTGCCGCCGGTCGGCTGGGTCGCCGCACTGATGAGACCTGGAAAACGCAGGCATCGAAAATCAATGCCAGGCGGACACGAAGAGACATCTCCTTGGCGACCGTGATAAAGCGCGTAGTAGCGACCTATGTTCTCAACTGCCAATTTATTGCACCCATACATCGTTCGCGGGTGATGAAATACGCGTTCGTCAACCTGTCCTGATTTTGTTTTATGGGCAAGATCACTAAAACCGTACACAGCAATCGAACTCGGAAAAAAGAAGAGTATTGATTGATCACGCTGCTGAGCTGCTTGGGTTGCCTGCCGAATCATACCCACGCTGCCTGTGACATTGACGTCATAGCCGACAGCTGGCGCATGCTCAGTAGCACTACTTAGGAGCGCTGCAAGGTGATACACCTCATCGATTTCAGTGGTCGCGAAGATCTCGCTGACAAGGGACTCATCCCGTATGTCACCTAAATACGATCGCTTGACCATCGAAGCATGTGTTTTCGGCAACTGAGCGAGATCGAGCGTACTCACCTGCCCCGCACCCGAATCAACAAAGGCGTGCAAAAGACCATGACCGACTTCGCCCCCAGCGCCGGTAATCAGTACCTGCTCTGGCTTACCCGGAGTTTTCTGTGGTGTGATATCCATTGTGGCTTCCAGTTCCATAGCCCACATTGTAGCGGAACAAAGGCCCCTCCCGGCCAAACAAAAACAACACAAGGCCCGTTTCCCAATCTCTTGACAGCGATCCACTGCCAAGCGCGTGCTAGCATGCCTCAATGCCATCCCTGTCCAAACAGCCATCCCTCTTGGGAATGACCAGTCAAAGCTTCAGTGCGACGGCCGCTGACTTTAGTGGCCACAAAGACCAGGCCATGGCCAGCTATCGGCAGGCCTATCGAACAGGCGTACTGGACCCCGCAATAACACGTTCCGGCATTTTACCGCTCACCCAATCAATGGTTGATGGCCAAGCCACCAAGTTTTTGCTCGAAACAGAAGATGGGCTTGAACTCGAAAGCGTTGTCCTTCCAATCCAATCTCGCAGTGGCCGAGAACGGTGCACACTTTGCGTCTCAAGCCAGATCGGCTGCGCCATGGGATGCACGTTTTGCGAGACCGCTCAAATGGGTCGACTCCGCAACTGCTTACCAGAAGAGATCATCGCTCAGTGGTATGCCGCAACTCATTTTGTCGGCGCCACAATCACAAACATTGTCTTTATGGGCATGGGCGAACCAATGGATAACTTTGAGAATGTCGAGGCCGCCATTGCCATTCTGACTGATCAGAATGGCCCATGCATTGCCCCATCGCGCATCACGGTCTCAACAGTTGGCCACATTAAGGGCATGACTCGCTACACAGCGATGGCCCAAACCCCTGGCATGGGTCGCTTAGGCCTTGCTGTTTCACTCAACGCGCCAAATGACACCATTCGTAGCCAGATCATGCCCCTCAATAAAGCCAATAACATGACGGCCCTCCATGCAGCAATGCTCCACTGGCTCGGAGAAAAACGACGCCTGCTCATCGAATATGTTGTTATTCCGACAGTCAACGACCAGGCCGCACACGCAGAAGAAGTGGCTCATTATCTTTCTGACTTGCCTCGCACCACTATTAATGTCATCCCATATAACCCACGTCGGAACTCGCCATGGCCAGCATGCTCAGACCAGGCAGTTTCACAATTTGCGACTTGGCTCTCTGAACAAGGAAGCAAGGTCATGGTCAGGCGCCATCGAGGCCGGCAGCTCATGGCTGCGTGTGGCCAACTCGGCAACACACCCGCTACGGCGACTGCCCCTCTTGATCATCCATTTCTCGATCCTGCTCTGGGGTCGGATCAATCGCACGATCAATCCGATCCATCTCCGCCTGATCGCTATCAAATACATACTGGCTAAGCACCTCAATTGCTTCCTTTTCAAGACGCTTCTGTTCACCAAGAAGATAACGAAGCCGAGCACCTGCGCGCGCCACATCGGCCATCAGCACGCCTTCATCCGAGTCCCGCGACGCATCTGCAAGCGCGCGTAGTGGCTCATACGCTCGAACAGCTTCAACCAGACGTTCGTAGAGCGGCTTCATTTGCTCCTGTAACGCCGCCTCTGCTGCAAGCGCTTGGGTGCGCGCCACTGGCGTTAGATTTTCAATCAATATTGCTCGGGCGATGCGTTCCTGGTTTCTTGTTGGCTCAAATACGCGAGGGTACGCCGCCCGAAGCCCCTCACTCTGCAATTTGGCTGCATGCGCGGGATTCACCCCAGCAACCAGTTCGACCAGACGCTTGAGCCAAAGATCATTAACACCCCGAATCGCCACCGCTGCGACCATGCGCTCCCGCTCAATGGCCTCCACCTGCTCCCAGTCTCCGTCGAACTTTGCGCGGCGTAATTCTGATGCCGTGCGTGCGATCATCATTTCACGCTGTAACAATGCTGCATGCATCAGATCTTGGTAAACCAAGAGCTCCTCCGAAAGAACATCGCGAGCAGCTCTTCCCAACTCCAAAGATGGAACAACGCGAGATAGATCGATGCCCTCGCCGCTGAGCGTACTGAGCCCAATCCACATTCGCCGACGCAAAGCATCCACTAACTCATTGCTATCTGGAAATCCCTGCGATTCAGCCCAGGTCGCGATGTCTTGAACAAGCGCTGCCTCTAAAGCGGCCCGCTTGAGATCCCAGGCTTTCAATCGTTCTAACTGCATTTGTCCAGCATCAAAGAATTCATGGCGGTTGACCGTCGCTAATTTGGCCTCATCTAATTCTGCCTTGACTTCATCTAAGACGTCCTGGCTGTTCTTGAGAGCAGCCTGAGCCGCCTCATCATCACTTCCAGCAAGTGAAGCCGCCTGCCGCGCCATTCGCAACGAAGCCAACGCCTCATCCAATTCAGTCATCAGGCTCGCAACTGCGACCAACCGCTCGTCAGTCGATGACAGCGGAAGCGGCATAAGCTGCGTCAAGTCTCCATTGAGTTCAGCGAGCGATTTCCGAAACACCTCACGATGCTCCGCCATCATCACTTGCAAACCTGCCTGCATCTCATCGACCAATCCCAGCCCGCCAAGATCAATCGGTGACCCGCCATCAATGCTGATGCCTTGCCCATCGCCGTCACCAAGCATCACGATTCCCAGCGGCGATGTCATCAAACGCGGCTGATCGAGCTCATACACCGAACGCACAGGCAAGCTCGGCCCGCGATCAAATTGACGACCAGTCACTCCTGACTGCCCCATTGCCAACAAGCCAATAAAAACGAATGTGGACAATACACTCACAAGAAAATCCCTTCTGCTGTCTGTGCCGTATCCTATCGCACATGCATCACGATACGCTCATCATCGGCGCTGGCCCAATCGGCTTAGAAACAGCCATCGAATTCCAAAGGGCTCAACTCGACTATTACCACATTGACGCAGGCCCAATTGGCAGCACCATATTCACAGAATTTCCGCCCCAAACAACTTTTTTCAGCTCGAGCGAACGCATCGCTATTGCTGGCATGCCCCTACAAACACCGACCCAAGGCAAGGCCACACGTGAAGAATACTTGACCTATCTTCGTCAAGTCGCTGGCGCCTTTGACTTGAAGGTGCAGACGTACACGCGAGCCTCGGCCGCCCAATTCAAAGATCAGCTCTGGCACCTCACGCTCACCGACCAACACATGCGTCCCAAGAGCATGACCGCCAACCATATTGTGCTTGCCACTGGTGGCACGGCCTTTCCAAGAACACTTGATATCCCTGGAGAAACACTTAGCCATGTCACGCACGATCTTGGCGATCCCCATCGATTCTATGACCGCCGCGTACTGATTATTGGTGGGCGAAACTCAGCAGCCGAAGCAGCATTGCGATGCTACCGAGTCGGGGCGGACGTGACCATCAGCTATCGCGGCCCCGAGCTTGCCGAGCGTGTCAAGTATTGGCTACGCCCTGAACTCGACGCGCTGATGCGAAGCGGCGCCATCAAACATTTCTTCAACACAGAGCCAACAGCGATCACACCTGACCATGTCACACTCATGAGTACCAGTGATCAAAAGGAACACGATGTTCCAGCCGACGACGTGCTTCTGATGATCGGCTACAACTGCGACGGCGCCATGTTTGACATGTTTGGCATCAACACCGAAGAACCCTATCAAGCACCATGCTTTGACAGCAAGACCATGCTCACCAACGCCCCTGGCGTCTACGTGGCTGGAACCGCTACCGCCGGCACACAACATCGCTTCCGCGTGTACATCGAGAATTCGCATGTACACACACGGCGCATTACCCATCACCTGCGGGGGTTGCCGCCACCACCAGATCCAACGCTGCTCGAATTGCCCGAGAGCTAGACCGAAGCTGAGACCGCGGCCTCTAATTCTTCAAAGGGAACTGGCACGCGTGGATCATCAGTCACCCATGCAAACGAGATGGTGCCGTCTGACTCAACCACAAAAGCACTCCGCTTGGCGACGCCCTTGAGCCCCATCAAGTCTTCATGCAAAACGCCATAACTGGTCGCAACTTCTTTATTGAAATCTGCCAGCAGTTGATATGGAAGACCTTCAGTCTCTCGGAACTTCTTGGCGACAAAGGGGCTGTCAATACTGATGCCAAACACCTTGGTGCCAGATTCAAGCAAAGATGACCAATGATCGCGAACGTGACAGAACCCATCTGAGCATACGGGACTGAATGCAAATGGATAAAAGAGCAGCACGGTGCGGCCAGCATCAAATGCTGCACCAACATCAACCATTTCACCGGGACCTTCTGGAAGCTCGAAACGAGGGGCCTTATCACCGATCTGTAGCGACATATGTCTATCCTCTCTTGTATGTTGACTGAGCCCTGACACAATAACTCATGTCACATTGACACGCCACCGGCTCCTGCTTCTATCATGCGACCCTATCGCCTGGTGAATAAACATGAACATCACAATTATTGGCTCTGATGGCCAGATCGGCCGCCGACTCCTCACAAGCCTGGCACCACTGGGATCGATCACGGCGCTAACCCGCAGCCAACTGGATCTCTCTGATCTCAACGCCATCGAAAAGACGCTAGCGAATACCAAGCCAGACATCATCGTCAACGCTGCCGCTTATACAGATGTCGATGGCGCCGAAGACGACAGAGACACTGCAGCACGCATTAATGCCGAGGCCCCAAGCCAGATTGCCCTCGCTGCTGATTCATGTGGCGCCGTACTCGTCCACTACTCAACAGATTACGTCTTTGATGGAACCAGCCCAAGACCTTACCTTCCTGATGACGCTACAAATCCACTGAGTGTTTACGGAACAACCAAACGCGATGGCGAGCGGGCCATCCTCGCTATCGATGGTGCTAGCCAGCGATCACTTATTTTTCGTACCAGTTGGATTTATGACAATGTTGGCAGCAACTTTTTGCTAACCATGCAGCGACTGGCAAGCCGGCTTGATACCCTCCAGGTCGTCAATGATCAACACGGCGCCCCGACCTTTAGCAAAACGATCGCCGACGCAACCGCAGCGGCGCTGGCCCAAACAGTCAGTGGCGAGCACGGCGCACGTTGCCTGGGCGTCCCTGGCGGCATCTATCACTTGACCTGCACTGGTGAAACAACCTGGTTCGGTTTTGCTTCAGCCATTATTGACCATGGCCCCACCCAACCCACCATTGAACCAGTAACCTCAGACGCCTTTCCGCGACCCGCCCATCGCCCCAGCAACTCAAGGCTTGATCTCACTAAGACCATCGAGACCTTTGAGCTGAGCCTGCCGTCCTGGCAAGAGGCGATGACAGAGTGCCTTCAAGAAAGTTCAGACGAACTCAAACGGTGATTCTGAAATGGCGACCGATCAAGAACGCGAGCATGGCAAGTGCAGCAAAGTCGCGATCAAGCCCCACCAAGATAGATTGAGTGATGCGACATGCCCGCGTGTGTCAAGCACTGCGACGGTACGCCCCCGCACCACCACTCTTGCGACGATGTCATCAAGCCCAGGTCGCTGGAGCATTGGGGGAAGTGGCCCCGGCCGAAGCGGAAGAGATCGCTTCAGACGGCGCACAGCCCTCAATGAGCTGAACTCCGCGACAAGGCTCTGACCACCCTCATCACGGAGCGACAGCACGTGTCCATCGAATTCCAGATGGAGATCGGATTCAATCTGAAGGGACATCAATCACGCACCGTCGTGAGCACGGCTCCGGATCCGAAGTGTTCCATTGAGGCGCCAAGGTGCATGACGAGCATCAGTGCCAGTTCCGCTGGGAATCTCAACGGTCATCTCTTCAAACTGGTAAATAATTTCAGCCTGCTGTCCGGTCAAACGCTCATAGAGTCCGCTGGCCAAGTCAGGCCAGGTGTGGGTGTCTGTCGTAGTCATCAATAAGCTCCAATGTCTTAGGGAAAAAGAAAAGAGATCGTTTCTCGAGTAATCCCTTAGTGTAGACCTGCCGCGCATTTGTTTTTAGGAGTTTCAATAAATTCACTAAGAATTCACATCTTGAAGTGATGACCTCGGTCGCATCAGTCCTCTTCAAGAGGACCAAGTATTTGATCAAAGCTTCAGGAATTCCAAAGACAATCCATTGGCTAAACTCAATGGAAACAATTCCCGTTCACCATGATTGCGGATCCCCTCATCCACGGCGATGAATCTTAAAAGATGACAAGATTAACCAAAATCAAGCACCCCTCTTATGATCAAAGGCGCTGACATAGTGCTCGACGACTGGTCGTCCACCATCTGGCAGCCGCACACTGACCACATCAAAGCGAATGGCTTGGTCTGAACGTGCTAATCGAGCGATCAACTGCTGACCAGCACGCATTTGGCGAGCCTGTTTGGTCGAGGTCATTGAATCAAGTGGGTTGTGAGCTTCCCCAGATGCCCCTCGCGGCAACACACGGGTTTTCACCTCAACAATCACCAAAGCTTCACGGCGAGGTGCCCACATCAGTAAATCAATTTCATCAGCACCGAGCCGCATATTACGCGCGACAGTGCGATAGCCCCGTCGCTGCAACCAGCGCTGTGCCAACCGCTCGCCTTTTTTACCTGTACAGAGGTGATGCGGCGATTTAGAAAACGCCCGAGCCAGCCAGCGGGAAGGCGTCCATCGCTGCACAAGAATTACCCTTTGGGCACAAACCGAACCATCACGATGTCCATCACACGATTAGACATCTCCATCATGTCATCATAAATACCACGCTGCATGAGCTGATCGACATATCGCTTTTGCTCGCGCTGAAATGACCGAGCATGAAGCTCCTGTCGTAACTCGGTTTGCACTTCGGCAGTAAACAGGCTCTTTACATCAGCTTGCTCAAGCATAATCACATGAAGCCAGATGGTACGACTTCCCCGTACAAAGGGCCCCACTGAATCGCCCTGTTCTAAGCCAACGAGGTGCTGCTTAAATTCTGCTGCGATCTCAATATCACTAATGCCCTCAGGCCCCATCAGGAATGAATCCCAGCGGCCATCATTGCGCATCCCTTCAGCCTTGGCCACATCCATGAATGACTCACCTGAAACCAGACGCTTCTCAATTGACTCGATCCGCTCTTGATTCCCCTCAGTGGTGACCTGAATTCGCCCCAATACAACTTTGGGCTGAGGGTTGTATCGTTCATTTTTTCGCTTGTATTCGCGTTCAATATCGCGCCAGCTGACCACCACATGCGGGGATATTTTGGATCGCATCAAGTGCCCAATGAGCATCTTGTTCTTTTCAAGATCAACTTTCTCATCCAGCGTAAGTCCCTCTTCTTCTTGCATCCGCTGCTCAGCCTGCGTTCTCACGCCGCCACCTTGACCAACCAACTCCTCACGTAAATTGCGTAAGAATCCAAGCAGGCCAGTTTCCTGCTCTTTGGTCAGGCCGATCTGAGCTTCGGAAAGAAACAACTCATTGAGAATCACATCTTCCAGTCGTTTTTGAACAGTCTTAAACGCTTTGCTGCGAAAGGCCTCTAAGCTCAATCGGCGTGCTTCTGCCCAAAGTTCATCCGCAACAGGATCAAGCACTTCATTGGCAAAGATTGGCCGACCATTGACTTGGCCAATCATGCTATCAACAACAATACGTTCGCCGGTGCGACGCACAACGGTACCCGGCTTAGGCGGCCCTACCGTTTGCCCCAAGCGAGCCTCTTCCTTTTCTTTGTTGGCCGCACTGGCGATTTCTTCTGGAGATTCAGCGCCTGGGGCCAATACGGCATTCGCAATACGTTGTTCACCGCCAGCAGTCTGCTCAGCGCCCGCGACCGAAGATGCATCATCAGTATCACTGCTACTGGATGGATCTGGTTTGACGAAGTCTTTGAGTTGGACTTTGCTAGGCGACCCTCCTTCACTGGTCGAAGCACATCCGACCACCAATGCCGACAGTGAAAGAAGCCCTACCACCAAGATGGTCTTTTTTAGAAAAGTAAACATCGGCCTCATGCCTCAGGTCCTTTTGCTCTAGTTACCCATGAATTCCCACTGACTGATGGCCATCCTGCCTGCTATGGGTTCAATTCTCATTTGAGTCGGGCCGTAATTGCCCCGACCCAGGCCGTTGCATTGTACGATGGATTCTCGCATCAACCCAGATGCCTGCGCTCTTATGGCTTTTGACCACCTCTCAACCCTTATCTCGGACCACCGATCATGACTGACCAAGAAAATATCACACCAGGTAGCGATGAGCCCAAGATCCAGATCGACAGCGACTGGAAGGAAGAAGCCCAACGCGAAAAAGACCGACTCGCAGAAGAGGAAGCCACCCGAGTGGATGACCCCGCTGAGCAAAGAGGCATGCCAGAAGCGAGCTTCAAAACGCTCATGGGCATGCTTGCCTCACAAGCCATCATGGGCCTTGGGGCGATGGCTGACCCTGAAACCAAACGCGTCGTCATCGATCTTGAGGGTGCCAAATTCAATATCGACATGCTGGCAGTCGTCCAAGAGAAAACCAAGGGCAACCTCAGCCCTGAAGAAGAAACTGAGATGACCCAAGTGCTCTCCGAACTTCAATCTCGATTTGTGCAGATTGCCGAGCTGGTGGCACAACAAGCGGCCAGTGGCAATGCGCCTGCCGGACCGGGCGGCATGCCCCCAGGAGCTCCAGGAATCATCGAAGCGCCTTAAGAGCTATCTGGCGATAGCGCCCCTTGCCCTGCATAGCCAGAGACATCAAAGATCTCGCCGAGCAACTCTTGCACCTGAGGCACGTAGAGCACGACCAAGATGCCGATGCCAAAGAGAAGCACTGCAATAGCCAACACCATGTCGCTCATCAGCGCATCGAG
>JAQWNP010000019.1 GCA_029268515.1 Phycisphaerales bacterium
TTGGCACGCTGCGCACCTGACGTCAGTGCCGAGGCGATGTTCTTAGGATCCATCAAGTTGATGTCGGGTGGGTTGGCGATGATCCACTTGGTCTTGGTGCCGGTGGCATGAAGGTCCTTGATGTTCTG
The DNA here is from genome assembly GCA_029268515.1 of Phycisphaerales bacterium. Classification (NCBI taxonomy): domain Bacteria; kingdom Pseudomonadati; phylum Planctomycetota; class Phycisphaerae; order Phycisphaerales; species Phycisphaerales bacterium. The sequence goes on from JAQWNP010000019.1 coordinate 129, forward strand.
ACCAATGGGATGAGGGATACCGGTAAGCACTGGTGGCACCAGTCCATTGGTGAGGCTAATCACCACCGCTCGCTTAGAGCCAGCGACCATATCGGTGTGGCAGGCATTGGAGCAAATACCACCATCCATGCCATATCGCTCGCCCAAGAGTGTGGGGCCCATGACTCCAGGCAAGGAAGAACTCGCGCCAGTGGCTCGCCCTAGAGGAATGTTGTTTTTGCGGGCCGTTTCTTGGCTGACGATCAGACGCTGTCCGGTGTAGCAGTCGTTGGATGAGGTATAGAGGTTTTTAGCAGGCCAATCAGTGGTGCTGTCGCCGGTCAGTGCGACAGCGAAACGCTCGGCGCCATCGCTATCTGCTTTGTTGTGTGCAGCCAAGGCAACGCGTCCAATGGTCTGTATTGTGTCGGTGGTGCCATTCTTGGCATCAGCACTAACTTTGATGGCGCGCTGCTGGCTGATGTTGGGATTATTAAAGGGTGCAATCTTGATGAATTGATCGGGTTGCTTGGCGTAGTACTGCATCCGCTCCAACAGATGGTCGGTATGGCCGCATCGCAAAGCGCTGCCCATGTAGGCGCCAGCTGAAGTCCCGACGACCATTTCAGAGAGTCCGTCCATATCAAGGCCCGCATCGGCGAGTCCTTTAAAGAAGGCGACATACCAAGCGATGTACCAGACGCCACCGCCGCCCAAGACCAGCGTGCGGTCGAGGCCTTCTGCCAACTCACACACGGTAGGCGTGGAAGGAATCGGTCTCGCCAGGCCATCGTCCTTGAACAGTGTGTTGGAAAGTTCGTTGGCTTGCTCTTGCAGCGTGGCGGTGGCGATTATTGGCGTCGATGCCCGAGCTCGTGTGGATGTATTGGTCAGTGCCAGGCCTGCAACGCCAGCGGCGCCAACTTTCAGAAATCTGCGTCGATCAGCGTCTCTTTCAAACACGAGATGGTTTCCTTTTGTTTGTGACTTGCGCGGATGGGGCGTAGGGTCGATCAGTACCTATCGGTAGGTCAGGTTAAGTCATATCAGATCTGGATTTTAATGACCAGTTGGTATACAGGCACTGTGCCTCTCAGGGAAGTCAACAAACCTTGAGCAAGACAGAACCGCTAACCACTTAGAAGGCAGCCCATTTGATTTTAAGCCTGGCGGGTGATTAGTAAAATATGCTAAGCAGGTACGCCTTTTATAGACTTAATTTGACTTCGGGATCGCACCCGTCTGGTTGCCCTAAGTTGGATCAAGCAAGAGAATGCCAACGCCATAAGAAAACTAGCGGGCACAAACACCAGCGCGACGTGGTAGGCCTTGAGCTGTGGCACATCGGTCATGGATTTTTCGATATCGAGTATGTAGCCAATAGCAACCAGTGAGAGTGTTCCTCCCAGATTCAATGCGCACATGGCGATGCCAAGTGCAATAGGAAGTCTCTCTGCGGGAATCCAATCACGCACCAGCGCAATAATGATCGTGATGCAAGATATGCTCACGCCCATGATGAAAAGAAGTGAGTACACAATGATGATCGAGTGTTGGACAGTGTAGATAGAACCCATGCTTGCCAGGAAGCCCAAAATGCTTGCAAAGATGAGTATCTGCACCTTTCGATTTGGGAGAGATGTTGCAATCCATCCAACGATTGGTGAGCCTATGACATAACCAGCATAGGCCGCCGTAGGTGCCAGTCTGCTGTAGAGCGTGTGCTCGCCAAGTTCTAGAGAAATGAATGGATAGAGCCACACAATGACAAAGCTTGCCATAGGTAAACAAAGAAAGCATCCCAGTAGTGAGAGCAACCAAACATTTGAGTCAGTGAATGTCTCCTTCAGGCCTGACGAAGTAGATTTATTATGATCGCGAGTGGGCGTATGGGGGCGAAAGTGTGGATATCTAAAAATAAGCCATGTCATAACGATGACGATGAGGAGCTCGAGAAACGCGGTGTAAAAAACAATGTCTTGCCACTCGTACGTATCAGCAATGTAGGCCAGTGGTGCCTGGCCGAGAATTGCCCCTGAGGCACCGATCGCAAGAACACCGCCACTAAAGAGTGGATAGTACTTCTTGCTGATGGTCGTTCGTCCAGTGCTCAGCGCGATCAAAATTGCGAAGGACCCGCCGATCCCGAGTAGTAGTTGCGATATATAGAGGTGCTCGACGGCTGATGCCACAGACATCAACAGGGCTCCAGCAAAAACAGATATTCCCGCAATGAGAAGCGCAAGTGCCACACCGAAACGAGCAATCACAATTCCGCTGATCGGTTGAACAATCAAGTAGGCGTAGAAAAAGCATGCGGCAACGTTGCTTAACTCGAAGTTGCTGAGCTTAAAATCAGAAGTCAATTTTTCTTGCATTGTCCCGGGTATAACGCGGAAGAAATATTGATGTGAGTAAAAAATAGTAGAAAGAAAAAGAATAAAAAGAGAGGCAATTACGATCTGTGTGCGAGCGACATTTATCTCATTATCATTTTGTATGCCTAAATCTTTCATCCTCCGTTTTCCCCCCAGAAAACATCAACTCTTTGAGCAAGACTTACATGTGCGGTCTGTGAGCCCGCTCGTCTATGCGATATGCAGCAGGATCTATCAGATCGCTACTGCTCTATATTACTCTGCTCATAGGCATATCCTATTAAAGGCACGTATTCGACACGCAAAGTCTCATTTTGGTTGGTGCGACCGATATTATGCTGGCGATTTGTGTCAATATTGCGAGAGACATTGCGATTAAACAGGACGTTTCGGTACACGGTCTTGCCGTTGCGAGAAAAAACACCTTGAGTAAGCTGGTGGAGACGTTATTGATTAGTCAGCCATGGCAAGCAAGTTCGATTCCATCGCTTCAGTGAGCATTCGAACATGTTCACCGGTTAAAAGTGGCTGGGTCCAAGTGTAGGTACAACGCAGCTGATGGCGGAATGTGTAGACAGACAGCAGTACGGGGAAACCGCCAAACTGTGCGGCGGCGGTGATATCGAAGGTTTCGAATTGAACTGGGCCATAGTCGCCATCAAATGGAAGTAGTCCTGTATTGGTAATGGAAAAACCATGGGTGTGGTACCCATCGGCATCCAGCAATCCATTGATGGATTTGGTGACATCTTCAGCAGTGAAGTCGACCGGTGGATAGTGATTGGCATCGAGTTGTTCCTTGAGTGCTGAGGTGTAGGCACAGGCAACTTCCCAAGGATCGCTGTCAATCGTTACATTAAACGAACCAGTATCGAGACATGAAATCTTGCAGGCAATCTCACGAGGGTCGATCTCGACATTGGCGAAACGTCTGAGATTGACTGGCGTCAAGGTGTCAATATTGATGGCATGCTTAAGAAAGGCAGCAATTGCACGTGCTACTGCGGAGGCAAGTGCGCCTTGAACGGTCGTGCCATGGGCGTGGCAGTTGTTCTTGAGTTGACGGGTAAAGTCTGCATTATGTACGGTGAAGGTATTGCAGTTCTGGCGGTCAGAGAAATCGGCACTGCCATCTGTTGGCCAATGGCTAATATCACCAATGCGCTTAGCCCATGCCTCACCGGTGTGATTCCATCGCTCCATAGTGCCTGGCGGATCAAGTTGGTCTTCAATTGGATCGGGCATACCAAGTGGTGAAGTTGAGATGTTATTCCCAGCAAGTAAATCGCCCAGCAGCTGCCCGCACTGATTGAGTAGACAGAATGCAGAATGGCCATCGGTGATGGCGTGGTCGGTTTCAAGAATGAGCCACCAATCATCTGATTGAGTACGGCGAACAAATCGTGCTCCCCAAGTGCGCTCATCTGTAGGAAGGGGTGTATTCATAAGCGGTTCGATGACCGAATTGACGTTCTCGCTGGCGGAGAATTGAATCTCTTTTACCGGGATCTGCTCGAAAGAAACGTCAGTAGCAAACTCGTAGTTACCTGGTTCACCCATGATACGTGCTCGTAGAAGTGGGTGGCGGTCATAAAGTACGCGCATCGCCGTCTGCACATGCTGAAATTCGATCGCTCCACTCCCTTTGGCCCAACAGTAGATGGTGTTACTGATTGAACTGATCGTTGCATAGTGCAAAGATGATTCAAAGTAGCTTAACTTGCGACTCAAGATCTGTGAGGCCATTGTTTCCTGTCCTTTCTATTCAGGTCTCAATATATTGTATGTGTTCTTAAAATAGAGAACCATTCACTCTGACAGGTCACACAGACGCCAGTAACCGTTTATCGTCTACAGGCCTTGGGGAGATCGGCACCGGCGTCGCAATTCTTGGCCTTTACGGCATACAACAGTGAGGGCAAGTTCTTCCAGCAGATGCTGGTTGGGCCCAGCGTCCCCGCACCCATGTACATGCAGGGTCCCTTACAGAAGGACGGTTCGATCTTGATGTCGGATCCGCTTAATCCCAATGGAATGAAAGTAGTGGTTACTTTTGATGCAAATGGTGATTATTCGACATCGACATCAATGGGCGATCAGGGCGTCTTAAAACGAACGTGGGAGTTGGAGAAATAGTTTTATTCTGATTTGAATTAGATAAGATGGCTGTATGCAAAGCGTTAATAGCAAATGTCGTTGGGGCGTGATTGGTACAGCTAATATTGCCCGCAAAGTGATCAAAGCGATGCATCTTGCATCGAATGCCGTGCCCGCAGCGGTCGCGAGTCGATCACTTGATCGAGCTCAAGCATTCGCCAAAGAAACCAATATTAAGCAAGCATACGGTAGCTATGCTGAACTTCTGGCGGCTCCTGACATTGATGCGGTCTATATTCCACTGCCGACGGCTGTCAGAAAACAGGTCATTCTTGATGCGGCTGCTGCAGGTAAGCATGTTCTCTCAGAGAAACCAGTGGCGGTCAGTACCCAAGCGGCTCAAGAGATCATTGCGGCCTGTCACCAGGCTGGAGTGCAGTTCATGGACGGTGTCATGTTTATGCACCATCATCGATTGCAACGTGTGCTTGAACGACTTGGAGACATCGGACCGGCCCCGAGT
>JAQWNP010000020.1 GCA_029268515.1 Phycisphaerales bacterium
GTGCGCCACGCCGTAGCGAATCGTGGGCGCCCATCAGTGCCGCACGCGCCGGTGTATCGCATGTGGTGCCAAAGCCTATTAAGAACAAGCTGAAGTCGTCTAAATCAGTAACACCATCAACGTTGATATCTGTAGGGCATATTCCGAGTAGTTCACGCAGGGCATCCAGATCGACGTTATCAATAACACCATCTGCGTTAACATCGCCTACGAGTTGGGTAGGCATCCACACGCTCTTGATCTTTTCAAGAATGTTCATGTCCCCTGAAAAAGGAACTGGAGTCAGCGGATCGATAGTTACTCCGCCTGCAATTGCATCCCAACTGTCCCAACCGCCACAGAGGTTGACAGCTCCATTTACGGTGTAGGAAACATTGCCAATCTGAAATGTGTTCAGACCAAAGTAGTTTTCTGAACCTACTTTCCAGCGGTCATCTACCCACTGGAACCAAGCAATCCCTTTGAAATCAGGACGGTTGTCCAGTAATTCCTCAGAAGCTACAGCTGCACCACCAAGCACTGACTGAATACATGTTTGAACATCACGGTTGGAATTCAGCTGATTTCGTAGGCTTCCGATGTGAAATGCAATTGCCAGTTTGGCGATCGGGACTGTGCCACGTGATGTTGCTGCGTTGAGACTCTCTCAGGGCTCATCCCTATAGAGGATGAAACTGACCATCGGCCTAAATTTCAAGAAACCATCCAGTGATTTGGACACCATCAGTCTTTTATCAGTAGAAACCCCGTGTCAAACCCAATACAAAATAAAACAGAAAGCAAAGTTCTCTTTCACGACAAACCGATGAAGATGGCAACTGAGGCAGCCACTAACAATGCATATGAATGCAATCAACTCCAACCTGAATGGTTTGACCAACACCTGGGCTTCATCGCTGCCCTTTTGGATCATCTTCGCAAGTCTCATCCTATTAAATGTTTGGGCTGTGAATTCGGTCTCGATCAAACCTTTTCCAGACACAGCGAACCACTTAGCAGCGGCCTCAATCATTAGTCAATACACGGAAGCAGGAACACCGTATCAAGAACTATTTGATCTTGATGTAGGCATACGGCCTAACACCCTGCACTTACATATTGTTTCCTCAGGATTTTTGGGCCACCCAATGACTGCCGCCCACATTATTTTCACGCTCTTTGTGATCGTGACGCCCTTGTTGATTTGGAGCATCATTCGAGTCACCGGAGGCAACCAATGGGCTGTTCTTCTTAGCTTTCCGTTTCTCTACAGCTTCACGGTGGCTTATGGCTTCACAGAGTTCATGATGTCTATTCCTTTTTTATTAGCGACCATTCTTGCCCTTTTCATTTGGATCCAGCGACCATCTTGGCTGTCTTGGATCGCTCTGGCACTTTTGTTTTTCTTAGCCTCCTGGGCACACGTCTTCGTTTTTGTTTTTTCCGCAATGATGATCGTTCTTACGATCTTAATACGTTACAGAAAGCAACCCACTCTCTGTTTTCTTGGCTTCGCTTCGATCATTCCAGGGACCATCATGATCGCCATCTGGTATACCAGTCGAGAGTCATCTCCGACCACCTTGATTTCACTGCTTTCGTATTACAAACGGATTTATTGGTCAACACTGGGCACGAGATTTTCTGACTGGCTCTTCCTTGACAATCGAGTGCTCATTAATCCCTCAATCGGACCATACATTGGCCTTTTCTTTAAGGTAGTGGTATTGAGCGTGGCGGCATGGCGAATGATCGTATGGCTTCGCGCTCGCACGAAAGACGCTGGCGATCATTGGCTGAAACGCCTGGCTCAAGCACCAGCTTTGGTCCCGGTATGCGTCACCGCCACTGCCTGCTTCGTAGTGTGTTTTGGACCGTTTAATTTGCCGCCTTCGGCCATGTGGGTTTATCAGAGATTTCCTTTCATGGTGTTCATTGGATTGGTATTACTTTTGGCAATGGGACCTTGGTCACGACGAGATCAGCGCATACTCATCGTCATTGGATGCTTTGTTGCCTACCTCTACACTGGATTATGGATCGAACATTTTGCCGGCTTCCAAAGCGAGCAAGAAGACTTCCTTGCTGTTCTACCAGAAGATCATAATAATCAGGTTGTGGGCTTCTACATCGAAGACCCCACCTACCGCGGAGACCCAGAAGCTCTTATTCACTTCGGTAACTACCTCACAACACTGCATCAAGGTATTAGCGTGAATGCAATGTATGACTATCCTCTGTGGCCAATTCAACGAACAGTTGAGTCAGATGTGCTGCCGATCTTTTGTGAGACAAACGAGCTTGATGCCTATCTTGCGTATCCTCATATTAAACAGATTATTTATCGCGGCAAGAGTCAACCAAGCATCCAATTTCTTTCACAATATGAGCTCGCCAGGCAGTATGGGCAGTGGGAACTCTATCAAGCGATCCAAAACAACACGCCTGAAACAACACACCCTTAGTAGAATCTCTAGGCGCGTAATGATTTGAAGCACTGATCACCATTTCAGCACAGTGGCGAACATGCTTGCGAACAGGCACCAATACCAGATCACAAAGAACAGCTTCCCTATAGACTTCGATGAAGGCTATCAGTTCAGTAGCATTACCATAACCAGACAAGGACTGAGCTTTGTCTTAAACGGCTTACACGACATGTCGTCTAGAACAACAATTCAAAATTACGATGCACACAGCCCCAGCGTTGAAGCCGGGGCTGCGTATTTTGTGCATTCTTTGACCAGTTTAAGATGGCCATCTTAATACAATGAATCAGCTATTTTTATCAGGGACATTCTCCATCAACGCCTTTCATCGCTCCTCCGACCGGACCGGCCGTGACCGGGTTTACTCCAGTCAAACTAATGACTTGGCAAGGCGAAGTTGGAATCCATGAATAGACTGGACTGACTTGGCCGGTCATAAATACACGGTGGGCAGGAAATCCATCATGCGTACCAGTGATACGGTAGGTTGCTGTCAGCATCCCGGCCTGTGGATCACACTGCTGCATGACCTCAATATTGATCTGTCCATCAATATGTGGAATCACTTTAATGTCGATATAAGGCCCCCAGATAAGCACTCCAGGGAGCCAAACGAGAGCTGTAGGTATTCTGATTCGCCTAATATTAAATGGTGCGGAATGTATTTCAAACAGGAATTTAGATGATCGAAACAAGATCCCTTGGTTTAAATGACCTGTGAGTCTACCACTGACGAATGTGACATTGGTATCAGCTGTGTTCGGTCTGACCGGACATCCTGTAAAGATTGGGTAACGAAGCCATTTGGTGATTGGTGTGCAGTACTGCATTCCAGCCGGCATTGGTTTGGCATACCCCAAACCTAATGTCGATGGTGTCACGGAAGCATGCCATTGGCTCATAATGTTAAAGTTGAACCAGGCATTGGCCGCAATTTCTGCACCCACCAACACGCGATCTGTTTGCAACCCAGGCCCATCGCCACCACCACCGATGACGAGGGTCCCGAATGTACTATTGTCAACAAGTGGCTTTGGCATGATAGGCAATCCCAACCATGGAATACCAGCACGGTATCTAAATTCACCACGGCAATACTTCTGCACAGTTACGTCCCATGAGTAGACACAACCGTTGGCATCGGTGGCCTGTACGGTCACCACACCTTCTACATCTTCGAGTGCTTCGATGTAGTAAGCACACTTGCCACTATATGGATTGACGGTGTCAAGATCATTAAACAAAAGATTCTGACCCGAGGTAACTGCCCACTGAATGCTGCTACAGCTCTGACCGCAGGTGAAGTCAATATAAATATCATCTTTATCACCCATGTAGCGTGGCCCATCAAGACAAGGCGCCGGACATTCACAATCGTCGGGTACCCCATTGCCATCTAGATCTTGCTCGCATTCATCGAGAATACCATCTCCATCACAATCATTTTCAGGACCGGTGACTTCACATACATCGAGCACACCGTTGTTATTACAGTCATTGCCTGGAAGTTCACAACTGTCTTTGACACCATTGCCATCGCAATCATCATCTGAACCACCAGTACCACCCTCTTCACATTCGTCAAGTACACCATTGTCATCACAGTCGAGCTCTGGCTGAGATTCATCAGGAATGCCATCTTGATTGCAATCAGGGGCACCATTAAAGATCTCACACGCATCGATGATGCCATCGCCATCGGTATCTTCGATGGGCGTTCCTTCGGGAAGAAAAATATCATTAATACCATCGACACCACAATCAAATGCAAGACCACCAGGTCCACCGCTTCCACCACTGCCGTTACCATTACCACTACCTCCTCCCGCACCACCACCCGGTGGATCGGTCTCATCAGGCTCACCTGAACGAGGCAAGCAGTTGTTGCATGGATCACCTGGATCAAGAAGCAACTGCGAGGGCCAATCCACTAATGCATACATCTGACTTGCAATCTGGTAAACCAAGTCTGCTTGATGAAGATGAGGCCGCTCACCTATTGCATCCATTAATCTATTTATTGATGTGAGACCCAGCAATAGATCATCAGGATCAATGAGGCCATTTTCATTGAGATCGAGCTGCTGTCGATGTTCGATGCCTGACAACACCTCATTATTCATCCAACCAAGTAGCTGCCCATCAACCATATCCCACACAGCAACCACAGGTGCATAGGTCTCAGGTGTTTCTTGATACCAACCACCTACAAGAAGATCATGATGGCCATCTTGGTTGTAGTCTCTTACCACCGACATATGAACACCCAGATTAAACACGAGCGGATGTTCAATGTTGATATGAAACGAAGGCGTTCTGCCAACAATAGATGCTTTGTTTCTTACATCTAAATAGACCATTACATTTCCTGACGTGCCGAGCTGGCCAGGATCTGCCACAAGAAGATCTTGAATACCATCTCGATTGACGTCGGTGATCAGATGGTTTATCGATTGCTGTTGACTTGCATCACGAAGAGATGAAGTTGTCGTTTGCGGCTGGACCACCTGACTAACCACGAACTGAGATAGTGATAATGCAAGCATGCCGGCCATGAGGCCAATTTTGTGCCTTGTCATACAACCATTTTGATGGGATCTGCTAGAGATGCTTTCTTGATAATGATCCATGCCTTTATCTCCATATGCTGACGGCTTTGTTCGTGAGTCGATTGCCGTCTTTCACCATAAAGAGCGAAAACACCTACCTTCGAACGATTGTCTTTTTTTGTAACGATTGTGAAAACACACTGGCCTAGCGCTTTATGGGCCTCAAAAAAAATTTTAGCGCTGCTTTAGGCAATGACGCGAGCGATCAGAGATAAACTTGGCCCATGGCCTCAAAAAAGGCTTCGGCAAATGATCTGATTCTATGACATCAACACTGTGGCTCTTTCAAGTACTGGATGCGCAGAAAACATCTTCACTCCGGAAGGAGTAATAGGTCTTAAGACACAAGCAGTTTTATATTGAAGGTCAACGAACGATGACAGGCCTAGACAGCACTGCCATGCTCATGCCCCAACGCCGTGAGTGATTTTTGTAGGCGATGCCAACACCTCAAAGTCGGTCACTGTCACGTTGGCGAAAGCTGGGTGATTCTCAATTCCATCAAAGAGTTCTGACTTCTTGTAATCCAACATTGACTGCTCGTCTTTCCAGACGTACACGCCGCCATAGGTATTGGTCTCTTCGTTGGCAAGCCAGTATTTAGAGATGAGACCTGAACATTCAGCAAAATCGCCCGCGACTTCGTCACAAACTGCTTCGTACTCGGGGCGACTCACACCATTCAAATTGAAGTTGATGACTAATATATGCATGGGTCAATGTTACGACGACACAGATGACACTGCAACATGCTGCAGCCCTGCGATTGTCGCCCCCCGCTGGCGAATCAAACCACCCATTCCTTCAAAATTTATTGAGGCAAGGTCAGGACAGTCTTACCATTCTTATCTGCCAAGATGAGGCCGCCATCACCACCAGCTGTTGCAGCAATACCACCAATAGCTTTGCCATTTTTATTGAGTATTGACACTGATCCGTCTCCATTGGTATTACATGTCAACGCTGCCACCGTCTGACCTTCATTGTTACGAACCATCACGCCCCCATTGCCTTTGGGCCCAGCGCCTAAACCAACGACGGTTTCCCCATCATCACCGCGAATTTCCAGCCGACCCGTACCTTCGCCTTCTTCTGCCACCTTCAGAGATGCGACGGGCATGCCATGCTTGTTGAAAATGCTAATCATCCCAGTGCCTGAAGCATGCACCCCAATACCCACAGCAATCATGCCTTCCTTATTTCGAATCAGCAGCTCCCGAGCGGTCAAGCGGTCAGAGGAAGAAGTCATGGAGGTGCCCGCCAGTAATAAGGCCAGCAAACCAATACCACAGGCGGCATAGAGGACTCTTTTGAGAATACGAAGCTGAGATTCAAGGGCGATGATTCGGTCTGCAGCGGTGTTCATTTTCGAGGGCTCCTTTAGAGTTGATATGTGGTAACGATACCTCAGACATCCGCATGTGTTGTAACGGCTAGGTAACAGGCTCCCCGAATGGGGGCGATGGCATTATGGATAAAAAACCGCTGGCATGCGTTTTAACATGCGGCGCATGGTTCCACCATTGGACAAAATTAGCCGTTGTTTTCCAATGATCTTCTCGCCGCAGGGTATGAATATACGTGCCAAAACCATCTCAGCAGCATAGGAGACAATTGAACATGAAACGATCTCGGAACATCTTGTTCGCTAGTGGAATAATAGGCATCACAACCTTCACTGCACTGGCTGACTCCAATAATATTGTGGCCTCATTTGATTCATTGGTACTCGATAAATCTTCTCTTCTCGCAAAGGATCTCGACGGCGATTGTAAGATCTCACCTAATGACCTCGCCATCGCACTCGCGATGCGCATTGACCTTAATGCAGAGAGATCCACTGACCTTGATGGGGATGATTTCTATTCAGGTGCAGATGTCTTACTTTTGATTCAGAAGTCAATGCTTACGAGCATCAATGATGTTGATGGAAATGGAACTGTCAATGGACGCGACTTAGTGAGGCTGACTTCAGAATTCTCGAGCACCAATGGTCAGGCTGATGTTAATGGTGACCAAAAAGTTGACGCAAGAGATCTACGACCCATCCTTGAAAACATTGGGCATACCGTAGTATCAGATGTGGAGTTACTGTCCTATGCGGTCTTTGACCGCTTCATGCACTACCAAGAGCAAAAAGCTTCCGGCCAACTGAGGATTGCATCTTGCAAGGACCCCGTACCTACACCCTGGGAGAGCTATGCCAACAGAAGCGCTGCATCTTCTCCTGGTGGTTCTGGCGCATCAGGCAACTCCGCAGGTATCTCTTCTGAAGATAGCGATACTTGGCCAGACAACGATCACTCGATTGGAGTGAGTCGAACTTATCCGCCAAATACACACCATTGGTGGACCAGTTTGTGGACAACAACACACATGTGGTACTCAAGCGGAAACTGGCCAGGAAATCACCTATACACCTTGACGATTAACTGGCAACCGACGCAGGTGGGAAGCCATGGAACGTTGAATTCTGAAAACGAAGCATGGCCATCGAATCACACGTTCTTAGTTTCCAAAGACTGGACACCACAAGTTCCTGTCGGCCATGGACTGACCCATAGTGGTGTACCAATTCACCAAACAGAGGTCAGTGAACGCTGGCCACCTAATCATGACCGCATTGCAAGCAATACTTGGCCACCTCCTGAGCATGCCTCTGGTCCATCGGGTCAGACTGTTCATGACAACGCGGTCTCAGGCCTTTGGCCACCAAGCCACCATTACGAGGAATCTAGACTTGGCATCGGACCTGTGATAGGTGATCACACCCAACTTGTTTCTAATAGCTATGCCCCGCATTTGAAATCTATCAGCCGAAAATACCCGCCGAATCATGGCCAGTTAGTATCGAGCACGTGGAATCCTGGCGCCCACAATGGAAATATTAGTGATAACTGGCCCGCAAATCACTCATCACAAGCGTCAAACTACTGGCCAGATATTTATCCAGGCATTTGGCCACCCAACCATAACGTTGAACAATCAAATAGTTGGGGTGAACCACAGCCTCCTGGGCCAGGCCCCTTCCCGCCGGATCACGCATGGATACCAAGTGCCAATCAGGTTATGGATCTTCTTCCTGACATTCCTGTGATTCCCGATGGCCCCTGATTGAGACTTAATCTGTGGCATGTCCTTCATTTCATGATCTTCATCGAGGTATCAGTCCATGCATTTACTCTCTCTAGTCATCTCGACCTTAGTTATCACCGCGATCGCTGTTGCTCAACCACCCAGTACGGTACTACTGAATCAGGATTTGCTCGAACATTGGTGGGAAGGCACAGAGCGCCAAGATATGACGTTGGATAGCTCTCTTTCCTCTGAAGGCCAAGCCTTACGTGCTGCCTCTACAACTCTGACCCGAACCGTTGATTTCAACGAACCTCGATCTGTCTTACGACTGATCCTGGAAACCACTGGTGCTCAAGCAACGGTTTATCCCACAGAGCGATACTTCTATTACAAGTTCGATCTTGGGCATCGTCGTGTTAGTGGCAACCTTCGCTTTACAGAAATTGAAGATGGCTTTCTGCATATAGGCTACTTCGATGACTTCATGCCGCGAGGTGCCATTCAAATCGGCACCTTCATCGATGGCCAAGACATTTCGATTGAAGATGGACCGCTTCCCAATCAATACATCGTGAGCTTTGAAGACTTGCGTACGGTCTTTACTCTCAACACCCTACCATTTGATAGAGCTGATGAACTTTCCATACTTGAAGGCGAAAACTACATTTCAGGCATTCTCGATGAGTCTGGGCATACATTACACCTTCTCTATAACACCATCGATCACATGTTCTTTTATGTTCGATCAGTCTCTGCTGCTCAACCAGAGAGCTTTACCAACTACAAGACTCCCGGCGGAATGGATCTAAAGATTGGGACGCGATCTCGCTTTGTCTTTTATCTCGATCCAGAGACCCAACGTGAAATCTTGGTTGGTGTCCTCAATGCCAATGTCCAAAGCAATGGCTATTTCGATGGCCCTTTTGATCAAGTACCACCTCGCCTGGATATCAAACCACTTCTAGAGGCAGCGTATCCCTATATAAAACTCGGAAGCGGCATTGATGCCCACGGGAACTTTTTGAATGGTCTCTCGCAGCGAGTAGCCATCTCTCCCTACCAAGCATATGACTCTATTGAAAAGCTCGCGACCACCCTCGATCAACTCTACCGGCCAGCGAGCGATGGTCCATTGCGATGGACATTTCTGTGTTATGAGTGGAAACGAGACTATCACAAGCAGTTGGCAGCTATGGAAGCACAAAACAGAACTGCCGCTGAGAATCGTCAGGCAGGCGACCATATTCACAACCGAGCGACCAGCCAATCCTGGCCGGCAAATCATTGGGGCGATGCGAGCCGGCAATGGGTCGGGCACACGCTCGATTCCAGTCGCTCTTGGACGCCTAATCACAAGGTGGATACGAGCAAGACATCAACTACACCCGATGTTTCCGAAGATCCGGAACAAAAAACTCTTGCTACGGCAGTGGTCCCCTGACCCCAAGGCCATCTGCCATGACCATCGACTTCTTCTCTGAGAGATCATTTGCGAGAATAACGCAGCCAGCCGTCTTTAAATGATCTTCTCACATTGATTGATCACCAAAAAGAAAGCCGCGGCGAACATTGAACCTGTTCGCCGCGGCCTGAAGTAAAGCTCCACGTATCAATCATTCGATGGGTGCTGCTTAGATCATGGGCATGTGCCTGCAACGCCGATCATTCGCCCCGTTCTTGCCGGCGCAATCGGAATATCCAATGTGCCTGCTAAATTGACGATTTCATTAGGCATTGCTGGTATCCATGAGTAGACCGGATTCGCTTGACCTGTCATGAATACGCGATGTGCAGGAAAACCATCATGATTGCCAGTGATGGTATACGTTGCAGGTAGCATCCCGGTGTTTGGATCACAACGCTGGGCGACCCTAATCTTAATTTGCCCATCGATTGCGGGAACAGGCCCCACATCTAATGCCGGAAGAGTGACAGGTATCCCCCAAACCCATATTCTAATCGGAGGCGTCACAAGGTTAGGTATGTTGAATGGTGATCCATGGATCATAAACTCGAAATGTGATGATCTGGCCAAGACACCATTGTTGAGATGGCCTGTGACAAATGGACCAGCCACAAGTGTGACATTCGTATTGACTATCGCCGGTGGGATAACTGGTGCAACATAGACTGGAAACGCAAGCGTGTTGGCAGGCCAAGGACACGCAGCTGAATTCGCTGGCGTAAATGGAACGGCATAAGGCGGCGGACCACCACCCGCAATGTGGCCGAATCCAACCGCAGAGCGACGATAAAAGTGCTGCCCATTTTGCCCCGCGGGGCTGAGTATTGAAAAGTTGAACCAGCCATTGGCGGCAATATCCGAGCCCACCATTAGTCGATCTGTTGTGAGGGCCAGCCCATCACCAGAGACACCGAAGGCATAAGAACCAGATATGGGAATCGTGCCAGGTATGGGATGATCCGCCAGAGCGATCCCCGCAATACCACTCCAGGGAATGCCTGCACGATATTTGAACTGACCTTGACAATACCGCTGTACTGTAATTGTCCAGGTATACACACATCCAATTGAATCCGTTGCTTGAACCGTCACTGAACCTGCAACATCTTCGAGCGCTCGAATGTAATAAGCGCAGTTACCCGAATATGGATTTTGCACTGGTTGATGGGCATCAAGAAGTTCAGCACCACTGATTATTTTCCACTGGATTTTGTCACATGCTTCCCAGCAGGTGAAATCGATATACACATTATCTTTGTCACCCATATACAACGGCCCCTCGAGACAATCTGCAGCACAAGCACAATCGTCAGGGATGCCATCGCGGTCTAAATCCTCTTCACATGAATCCGGCACACCATCGCCATCACAATCTTCGATGGCAATACCAACTGGCCATGAGGTGTCAGGAATTCCATCCCCATCACAGTCAACGAGAATTTCTTCAGGATCCACACCATCGCCATCACCATGCTCATGGTCATCTGGCTCCCCACCATAATCAACATCCTCACCACCAGACTGATCGTTTTCATCGCCAACTTCCCAAGGTTCTGGACAGTCGAAACAATCAGCTAAGGGACTGACCTCAGGCGCTTCGACCACGCTTGAGTACATGTGCATCATGATTTCATTGGCAAACTCGCCATACTCAAGATCCAGCGACGCGCCGATTGCTGTGTTTTCTTGAGTTGCAAGCGTCACAGATCGAACCAAGTCATCTGAATCAATAAATCCATTCTCGTTGAGATCAAGCTGCTGTCGTTTCTGCATACCCGCCAGGCTCTCAGCATCAAACCAACCCAGGAGCTGTCTCTGATGTAGATCCCAGACTGCAGCGACCGGCGCGTATACGTCTACAGCCGTCTGATGCCAGCCGGATACCAGCAGATCGTTGTAACCGTCGTTGTTGTAATCCCTCTCAAAAGAGAGATGAGCCCCGAGGTTCACCACCACTGCATTCTGATTATTTTGGATGACCAGATCAGGCTTGCCTTTCGCGACCGCGTCTCGACCATTGGCCCCGAAATAAACTGACACTTGGCCGATTTCGCCGAACGTGCCGGGATCAGCCAATACCAGGTCCTGTTGACCATCTTCGTTGACATCTACGTGCAACACGGTGCTCGACGATGGCTGCGCAGAGAGACGCTGATTGACTGTCGCATCCCTCTGGCCAAAGGAGGAATGGGACAATGCCAAAACCAGCGAACAACCGATTATTCCGCTGATGACGCTTGAATTTTTCAATTGGATATGTTGGCCATGTGGAATGGCTTCTGAACACTTCAACATTTTCTTTACCTCATTTCTTCAGACTTTTAGCTAGGTATCTTTTGGAACCACTTCAAAAGTTCCTGCGATCTACCTCACAGTCAGAGGACAGAGAAAATGTTTTTTTATTTCTGCTACAAAACAAACCGTTCTTTTTTCTGTGATGAGGCAATGAGCCGTCTTTAAATGATTTTCTCACATTGATTGATCACAAAATACCTGAAAGCCGCGACTTCTTGCGCAAGGCGAGGGCCCCAGGGTCATATCTATAGCTATGATCCAATTCTCTGAATCACGACAGAGGAGCCATTTACGATGCGACGAATTCGAACATTCTTCCGAACCCTGCTACGTGAGTTTTTAAAGCTCTTCTAGCTCACCTGCCGCCATTACACGTCTGCCGTCATGGAACAACCACCATGCGACGCCGGCATTTGCCAGGGCTCTTTGGGCCGCTCAAAAGCGCTCTTTGTTGGTGGCCGGAAAACTCCACCAGCTTTAAACCGCTGGAATCACAATAATGACCGTATTTGGCGCAAGCTCTGACGCCGAATCGCTAAGGGCGACTTGGTGCCATGTTCACAGGAACCAACTGGCGGCGCTGAAGTGCACGCTCAGCGCCAGTCACAGCCGCTCGCACTGGAGCATCGCAACTGTTGCCAAAGTTGATTAAGAACAGCGTGAAGTCATTAAGGTCAACCAAGAGATCGCCATCGAGATCGGCGAGGCACTCCGCTGGACAATTGAGCTCCGCGCAGGTGGTGTCATCACCAGCATAATAGCCTGGCGCTGCGAAGCACTCGGCTAAGGTCACCACGACACATCCACTTCCAATACAACACGCGCCGGTCGCAGGTGGAATGGAACAATCAATCGCCTCACATGGTGAGTCGGCCCCCTGCCACTGACCGAGCAGTGCCAGGCAAGTTTCTTCAGTGAGGCTGGCGCAGTTGCCGCCATAACAACACGCCCCTGTAGGTGGCGGTGGTGTGCAAGAGGTGGTGCCGCAGGTCACAAAGGCGCCTTGGAACGCACCGCCGAGTGCGGTGCAGACTGTTTCCAGAGTAAAGGCGCAGTTGCCATCAAGACAGCAGGCGCCCATTGCATTTTCATCATCACAGTCGATTTCGTCGCACATGGTGTAGGGGCCGGCGAAGACACCACCGAGCAAGGCGCAGTGGTATTGGTTGTCGACATCGACACATCCGGTATCGAGACAGCAGGCACCGCGCGGCCCACTTTCACTGTCGCACTCATCTGAAATCAGGTTGTTCGAGCCGGCGAAGGTGCCAACTATCTGACTTGTTTCATTCCCACAGATCACAGAATTTTCGAGCGTAAAAGGCCAATCTGATCCCAGACCGCCTAAGGTGTTGCAGCCGGCCGTGGAAGTACCTACCACACTGTTGTTGCGTATAAGTAAATTTTCAATTGAACAATATTGACCTTGTATATAAATTCCTAAACCACCACCGCTGCAATCATTGCTGCATGTTTGATTTCCATCGACCGAACATCTAATCAGCTTACAGTGGTCGGCGGAGATAAAAACACCACCGCCTTCGCTAAGCGAACAGTTGTCACATCGATTTCCCTGAATAAGTACATTTTCTAAGAGACTGCTTTCACCACCGACATAAAGACCCCCTCCGTATAGAAAGTTATTCCCACTTTTGTTGCTAACAATACACTTTAAAACTGCAGCATCGTAAAGATGTATGGTGTTCTCTGCATAAACACCTCCACCCAACCAATCAAAATCGATACCTATAGTTCCGAGATACCCCTTCTGAAAAGTGATCCCACTTATGGTGGTCACACCAGTGACATTCTCAATAATTAAACAGCGCCCATCAAACTGGGCATCAACAATGGTGGCGTCTCTTCCAGCAAGACCGACCAGTGTCAGTGTCTTGCCATCAATCGCTAAGTTCTCGAAATAGGTACCCGGCCCAATCTCGATGGTGTCGTTTTCAACTGCTGCATCAATGGCCCCTTGAATGGTGTCATACGTACAGCCACTAGGACAGACATCAAGCGTGTCCGCTTGGGCCATCACCGTCAAAGCCATCACACAGACACCGACTGCTTGCCAAATAACTTTCGACATCGCTCACCCTCTTTTTTAATTGTGTCCCGAGTCTCTCTTCTCGAACGTCTCCGCGAGCGGCCATCAGCAAAGCAGCCAAGGCCACGGCCAATTGTACCATGGCTTTTTGCACGCCTAGCGGGCCTCAGAGGTGCCATGATCCAACTGGCGGCGCTGATTAGTCCATCAACCAATCGCCAATCTCAGATGGAAACACAAAGCGAATCACCACGTAGGCGAAAGCAATATTGGCGACCGCGATGGCCAACACAGTCAGAAAACAACGACCTCGACGTGGCACCTTCGCGATGCCCTTAGAAAGGACAATTAGCATCACGACGGTGGCAAGCACTGCAAACGGTGCGATGATTATCAAGATCATGGTCACCCAATAGCAAAAGGTGACCAAGCCATTATTGATGTACTTGGGATCATCTTGATATGGAACGGGCCAATGCCCCAGCACCAACGCCGCGACACACCACGTCACCAGAATACTGATCATCAACATCGATGGTATCGAAGAAGCAATAATGGTGAGCCATGACAGAGGCCCCAGCAAGCGATCGGTTGATAGGGCATATGTTTTCGCATCATCGCGATTGAAGGCGCGGCCACATTCAGGACATGGCCCTGTGCTCGTCGACCGGAGGTTGTAATGGCACGCCTTACAATACATGAAGCTTTTCCTGGCCAAGACCTGGGAAGAGTTTCATCGGCTTATCATCTATGCACTATTGAACCTTTAGCCTGCCAACACACGTCCCACCTGTCCACGACGTTTCTGCTTCGCTGGGGCCGGCGCCGCCCGCGCTGGAGCATCGCAACTGTTGCCATAGTTGATCAGTAGCTGCGAGAAATCTTGAACGTCAACCGTCAAATCACCGTTGATATCAGCAGACAAGCCACTGCCACTTTGACCGAACTGAATCAACAGCTCACTAAAGTCTGCAAGGTCGACCACCAAGTCGCCGTTGATGTCAGCTGGGCAGATTACTGGACAGTCTTCCAGAAATTCGTTGGCGACATCACTACTAAATAGGCCTTCAATGTCGTTGGGCTGATTCTCACAGAATGTTGAACCATTAATGGTTGGATCACCCAAGAACGTGAAGATGCCACCACCACTTTTGAACCCAGTGCTATTGCGTTTGAACGAGCAGTCTTGGATCAGTGGGCTGCCATCTAAAATGTACATAGCGCCGCCCTGACTTACTGAATGATTCTCAACAAAGTTGCAGTGACGCACCGTTGGGCTACTGCTTTCAGCATACACCCCGGCACCATGAAAGCTTGAACCATTGGTAATGGTAAAACCTTCAATGATGGTCGCTGCGGTTTCGCCTCCGACGCAATTTACGACGCCAAACGTAGCCTCACCATCAAGAATGGTTTGGGCAGCACCATGTGAAGAGCGAATGGTGATTGGCTTGCTACCAGTGGCAATGACTGCGGTGTCGTCGCCAGAGACCGTCCATGTACCTGGTCCAACCAGCACTGTATCTCCATACCCTGCATCAACGATGGCCTCTTGAATGGTGTTGTATTCGCCAGGCACATGAAGAACACCATCACCGGTTGGCGACTGACAGTGATCTGGCACCCCATCACCATCAACATCATTACAGCCAAAGTCAACACACGCCCCGCCACCGTCGATCCAATAGCCTCGAATTTGTGGGCCGACATTTCCACATAAGACCGTATTGATCAGACGGGTCGATCGATTTGTGAACAGTCCACCACTCAGGTTGTTGACGACGCGGCAATCTTCATAGGTGGCCTGGGCAGGACCAATGTCCCAGATACCCCCACCACTATTTTTTTCGATATCACAACGCTCAAACAGAGGCACTTCACTACCGGCGGTAAAAATCGCAAAGCCACCGACCTGATTGGCCACCTGACAGTCTGCAATGCTGCCGGTACAGCTACGGACGTACATCGCCGCGCCATAACTCAAGGCTGTATTCAAAACGAAGTTGGTATTGTCCATCGCAAGGCTGCCACCATCAAAGTAAAGACCGCCACCCTGACCTCCCTGCGATCGATTGTTTTCAAACTGGCATCCAGAGATCGTCACAGCGCTCGATTCACTGCGCAATCCGCCACCATAGAGATTCCCATAGTTGTTTGAAAATACACATTGATTGAGCACCACTTGGCTCACGGTCACATACATGCCACCACCATGATCGGTGGCCGAGTTGTCATTAAAGATGCACCCGTTAAAAGTCGGGCTACTGTCATCGCTGTACACCGCTCCACCAGAATCAGTACTCGATTGATTACCCTCAAAGACACAGTCAGTGAGCGTTGGCGAGCTGCTTTGCCCAATGTATAAAGCCCCGCCAGAAAAGCCGCCCCAGTTTTGTTCAAACTTGCACTGCTCAAGTTGAGCTGAAGAGTTCAACATCTCGACCGCGCCGCCGACAGCGCTGGTGTTTTCAATAAAGCTAACATTTCGAAGTATTGGACTCGAGTTATGGATCAGCATTCCCGCACCTGCAGGCGATACCAAACCATTGGCAATATTGATATGTTCAAGGATGGTTGATGCCGATTCGCCGCTGGTGCATAAGACAACCGTACCATTGTCCTGGCCATCAATTGTAACCAACGAGGCGCCCAGCACATCAACTGCGCCGCGAATGGTGACGGCCCGGCCACTAAGATCAACATTAAACTCGTTATACGTGCCTTCAGCAATGAGAATGAGATCTCCATCAACCGAAGCATCAATGGCGCCCTGAATCGACGTGTGATCAAGGGGCACATGAATAGTGTCTCCAGCAGCAGAGACAGATAAAATGACCGTAAAGATTGAAGCTACAAGATATCGCACGCGGACATACTCCTTCGGTACCTAAGCGTCCAGGCAAACCTCGCCTGCCGCTTTCCCACTGAACAACTCGCTTCATCACCCCACCAAGCCTGAATGACATTGATTCCATCTATAGATGTTCTGTAGGAACAGGTATATTGCAGCAATATTTGAGACAAAGGCAAGCCTAAGCCACTGAGAATCAGGCTTTTCCTTTAGATTCCCAAGAATAAAGATGATCACTAAGCCTTGCTAATCAATAGTATTGCCGCCGTATTTTGTGTTGCCACACTATCTACCCATCACTATCAGAAAATTGTCGAACCATTGATCACAACAACGCAATTCTAAGTCGATCGATCAACCAGAAACTTGTAGCGCGATGAGCTCCAAAAGATTGTTGATTTTCTCATCGATTAGTGTGGCGAGGGATGGTCACAACTTTCCCCAAAGTAGATCAAGAGCCCCGTAAAATCAAAGAGATCAACTATGCCATCTTGATTGAGGTCAGCATTCAAGCTCTTACCCTCTGCCCCATACTCCAGCAGCAGAATCGAAAAATCATCTACATCAACAACGCTGTCATCATTAAAATCACCATGACAAATTGGCCCTGGCTCTTCCGGAACACCTAAGTCTATTTTAGCCAGTTCAGTAGCCATGTATCGCCACACTGAATCAGATGTGTACTGACTATCCCACGCGTCCCGTTGCTGCTTACGCGCTCCTGCCATAAACGAATTGAGTGTAGGCGACTGACCAATCGACGCCTGATACGCCTCGATCGTTAGGCTGTCCCATCGACCGGCAAGGTGAGCTTCATTAACGCTACCAACATCATTCGCAGAGGCCTGCCACTGGCCATAATCTAGCCACTGGTTCCCAATCCAAGCGAAGACCGGAACGGAATCGACATAGTAGGTGTTGTCCTGGAATTCAATCTCGCTTGCAAGCTCAGTCTCATTTAATCGCAGCACAAAGCTCTCGCCAAGGCCCGCCTGGTAATACCCGTCAAAATGATTACGTTTGATTTTTAAATCATAATCACTCTCGCCAATCAAGCTAACTTTCATCGTGGCACCCAGCCAATTAAAGGCATAGTTATCAATAATATTTAAATTGTCACAGGCACTTTCATTACTGATCTCAACACTGATAGCAACGCCATATGGCTGTGTTGTATTATGTGCAATTACATTATCTTGAACGATCGTGTCTTTACAATTTGCAAGTTGAATACCATAGCCACGAGGCGTCGATGAATTGATTGGCTGACTACCAAGAACGATATTGTTTTGAATGGTTGACGTCGCACCAACACCAGAAGATGCACCCGTATAACCACAGAGAAGGGCCAGTGGATTTTCCAAGAAGAGGCAATCCTCTACAGTACCACCACCAAGCAACTTCAGGGAATGACTACCTGCATTTGCGAAGATTGAATCACGAACGACAATATTCTTCGTGTGCAGCTGACAGTACACATTGTGACTATGTATGCCTGAGATATCTAGATTGGGATCCTGCGAACGACCATTGTGATCAAAGACACAGCGCTCAATCAATGCACCATCAATATGATTTAGAAACAGGCCCTGCGTCGTGGTGCCTGTGTCTTGGGTACCATCCTGTAACAATCGCACCGCATCGACACTCACCACGCCTCGTATTCTGAGATTCCTAAACACAAGGCTGTCGTTTACTGCAGACAAGCCAATGTTTGGATCAAATCCCGAGATATAAAGATCTTCGAGCAATAAATCTTCACCATCGCTACCACTTAAGTGCATATATACACCACTGCCATACTGCGAGTATTCCGTTCTCGTAATGCGCAAACTCGTGATCCACAAGTGCCTTGGACTTCCCAGCAAATAGAACCCTTTATTTGGCGGCCGAAGATGGGGCCGCTCGGTTCCAGACCCGTAAGCGCCAACGATCATTGGCTCACTCTCAGACCGACCAGACAATGTCCAAGTACCAAAACCTTCGTCCCAAACATCACCTCGCTTAAGCAACAGCCAATCAGGAAAACCATCACGCATTCGCGACTCCGCTTCCTCAAGCGTACGCACAGGATCGTTTTCACTAAAACCACTGTTTGAGTCACTGCCCTCTGATGAGCTGACATAGATCACTCTGGTGTCTGCACTTAGATCATCCTCAGACCAAACTGGCTCTTGATTGATGACCTGAGCTAAATGACGCGATGGTGACTCTTCATCAATAAGAGACGAACAAGCATCTCGGCTCGCCCCATCGAATGTTACCTGTGCCTCTACGGTTGAACAAAGTGCACCCCCAAGCATTATTTGTATCAAGACTATAGAAACCGACAGAATCGGTGAACTGCTCATTGTTAACCTTATCTAGTTAGATGGATGTCATTGGAGGGGGTAGACGGATTGCGGACTCTCTTTGTGGCTCTCTGTTCTTCTTCTCTGCTGCTTGTGCACCTGTTCGCCCGGTACGCTGACCTAGCGCCACTGCGCTTTAAGCACAACCCCGACCCTCGGCCTCATCGTAGTGTACTAAGCACCTTGAAGCCGATCATCAAGCGAAAACACATCCGTATCCCAAAGGACATTACTGAGTGGTATTTCACCGCATTTCATGTGCACAAGGTGTACGAGCTGTAGCCGACCTATTGGCATTGACCAGCATTCTTTAGGAAACCCCATTGAAATGCTAAAAACTGTCATAAATCACTTCACCTATTAACAAGGCTTCAGCAAAACAGATTTCCGCTGCATCAAGACTCTTCCAGATTTCGGCCTTACTTTTTCAATCAGTTTTCATTTGTGACTTCAATACCGTTAATGAACACTTCTGTTGGTTCACTGGCCTGACCAGCACCTTCAAAACCAATTTGTGCACTTTCACCACTTTGCAATGTGTCATCCCATGTCGGATGAATAACCGTGACCACACCATTGACTTGAGATTGGAACTGAGAGGCCCAAGCATTAACCACGGTGTAGTTGGCATTCCAACTGGCAGTCCAATCTTCAAGTGGCTGATCGGAATTATTGGTGATAAACAAGTCGGCTGTAAATCCGCCCTGCCATACATCATTTTGCACAAAGCGATAAGTGATACCACTGATCTGACATGCATCAGGAACGCCATCACTGTCACTGTCATCTAATCCATTGGTAATGTCACAGCTATCAGGAACACCATTTCCATTACAGTCTGCCACAAGTCCCTGAGCAATCGCGCAGGCATCAGCAGTGCCATCGTTATCACAATCATCGAATGATTGGCAGCCATCTGGAATCGAGTCGCCGTCACAATCGGCGTCTCCGTTCGCTATTTCATAGCTGTCAGGAAGACCATCCCCATCACAGTCTGCTTGACACTCATCAAGCTGGCCGTTGCCATCAATGTCCGCGGCGCCACTGGCAATCTCATCAACATCAGCAATGCCATTGTCATTACAGTCAAGTAGTCCCTGCTCACCATAAATGAGAATACCAGCATCGTAGACAGGTATCATTTCAGTTTTTGCAATGGCTGACTGACCAAAAGGCAAATCAGCCAGTGATGGGTCATTGCTCGAATCCCAAACATCTGCGGCGGCATTACTCAGGCCAATAGTAAATTCAGCATCTCGACGATAGCGATTGCCGAATCCCGGCGTGATGTCTTGCCCAGCGTAGGAGACCTCAACGAAGTAAAGATTGCTTGAGGCATTCGCGATCACCAAGGAACCGAGGCTTCCACCATCAAGGAAGCCACTGTCAATGACGACATCTTCTACGTCATATCCTGCACTAAATACTTCTGAAAGATCAACATAGATGCGATAGGCCAGCGATTCACTGGGTCGCGCCGGAAAATTACTGCGGTTATTAATGCGGCATCGAATGGTTGTTGATGAGTTGCCATCGGAAATGATTGAGGCTTCAACAAACATCTCCTTGCCATAGGGATCTTCCTTGGGAGGAAAGTTCGGTAGCGTTGTGCCATTATATTCTCGCGCCATGCGACCAAGCGCTGCGACGAAGCCGGCGTTGTAATCACACGTTACTTCATTCCGCACATAGTCACTTCGCACATCAGCAAAGTCATAATCGTCTGCAGAGGCAGGGCCACCGACCAAAGCACCCCATAATTCATTGCGGTTGGGATCTGGATCCTCGATCCAATTGTTCCACGATCCATGAGCACTACGGTGGTGAGGCTTCAGGGGCGGATTATTACCAAAACCACACACGTAACTTGAGTTGCGAGGATTGTCACCCAACATGTAGTTGATTTGCTGTTCACCAAACTGCTGGTAACGCCCATCAGGATCTTCAACCGTGTCGGCATAGACAAAGGCAATGAACGCTGTATTGGCAGCATACCTGAGTGATCCCCATTCACTAAGCCAAGCAAGCCCACCAGGTGTGTAAGCCACACTGCCACCTGGCAACCAGTTGCCAAGGTGATCTTCCATATAGTCTTTGTACTCTTGCTTGCCGGTCAGTCCAGCGAGCAGACAAGCAGCGCCGTTGGTCTTGCCATCCCATGAATGTGACCAGTTCGGATCTTCATTGGCTGAGTCAAAATGAGCCTCTGCTTGATCAAGATAGGTTTGCTCGCCGGTTGCTCGGTAGATCCATGCCGCCGACCAAGCAAGTTCATCAAAGTATCCAGTCCAAGAGTCATAGTAGTTGTCAATTTCTGGAATCGAGTCGGTGTAAGTTCCACGATAGGTATCCGCAAACGCGTACAGTTCACGTGCGTGCTGCAAAAGCGTGGCGGCATAGTCAGGATCAGTCTCTTCAAAGAGAATTGATGCCGCCGCAAGAAATGCAGCTGACTCACCGGCTGGTTCAGAGCCTGGATTTTCTGCGTTGAGCCACCAGACCCATTCCAGCGGGTAATAGTAGCCATCCTCTGGCTGAGGCACATCGGGTTCAACTGGTCCCCAGGCAATGTGCGACGGCGCTCCATCACCAATCTGACCACAAAAGACATTGGGCTCTGGATGGGCTGCAATACACCAGTCGGCATGCCATCGCAGCGTTTCGAGAAGTCGATCCATTTGATCAGAGGCGTTGAAGCCATCTCCGAATTCAATACCACCCCACGCCATAATGGTCATCGCTGAACTAATTGGTAAAACAAACGTCGAGGTGTCACCAGCATCCATATAACGATTGATAATCGCTGGATCAAAATCATATTGTCCATTGCGCTGCTGAATAAGTTCAATTTCGTCGTAACAGTCACCGCGCCAGTTCAGTGAATAATCGTCAGGTAGATCACCGGAGCGCTGGGCATCATAAAAGGTAACTGCTTTCTGCAGAGCCTCGTGATAATTAAACGGCCCCTCAACAATCTCTGGGCATTGACCGAATGCGACTAAAAACAGAGAAAAATCGCCGAGATCAACCTGCCCACTATTATCGAGGTCGTAAGTTGAATTTGTCGATCCCCAGGCAACCAAGAACTGACTGAAATCGTTGATATCTACAGCACCACTCTGGTCAAAATCAGCGGGACATGCTGATTGACGACCATCGGCCCTTAAGCCATGTGTCGAAAATGCGATAGCAAAAGCAGCCATGCCACTGGTGCAATACAAGCGATTGAATTTTTTCATCATTGCTCCTGTACCCCACCAACGTCCTTCTGTCTCTCTTCGAGGCTTCCTCATCCTCAGGGATCACTCCATGTCCTTTACGATTCTGGCCTCGGTGTGTTCCTAGAGATTGCCAAAACACCCCTCACACGCTGAAATTGAATATTGAGCCAGCGAGTTGGATCTAGAGAGAATCTACTGAGGGTCGATTTAAAAGCAGCCCAGGCAAGTGGAAAAGCTTTTTATGTTGGTTAGAACGCAACGGTGGTCGATTTCATCGCTGCATAGCATGTAAACAGTCGTTTACTGAAGCGGCAAGATTTGTTGCCAAAACCAACCTCATTGTTGATTTTGGAAACTCAGCTACAGCAGTCATAAAATGCCAACAGCGCTATTGTGACACGCTAGCTCGCTTGTTTCGCTGCTGGTTTTGGGCGTTTGAAAATGAGTTCAAACTCGGAGCCTGCTTTCGCATCCAATCGATACCCCTCAAGATCGAAGCCTGCCAAGTCTTTGACCTTCTTCACACGAGCGATCGACATCCATCTGGCCATGAGACCTCTTGCTCTTTTGGCGAAGAAAGAGATGAACTTGTCTTGCCTTCCATCACGCTGCAAGAATTTGACGTTGACAATGGGCACGCCGAGTTTTTCTTCATCAACTGCTTTGAAATATTCGTCGCTGGCAAGATTAACAAGCGTTGTCGCTTTGACTGCCTTTAGGTCTCGCAACAAGATCTTGGTGATTGCATCACCCCAGAACTCGTAGAGCGATTTTCCAGCGTCTGTCTTAAGGCGCGTCCCCATTTCTAACCGATAGGGTTGAATGACATCCATTGGCCTAAGCATTCCATAAAGCCCACTGAGAATACGGATGTGATCCTGGGCCCAACCAAGGCTACGCTTGTCTAACGACCATGCCTCAAAACCCTGGTATACATCACCGCGAAAACACAACGCTGCTGCCCCACGCTGATTCGCTTTGGCACCAAACTGATCCCATCTTTTAGCATTAAGTTGCGCCAACTTGTCGGAGATCGACATCAGTGAACTGAGACGCTTCGGTGTGTAGCTTTCTAGAACGGCCGCTAACTGCTTGGTCTGACTGCCCAATCGAGGCCGCGATGTTGCTGATACCAATTGTGTTTCACCCATGTCCATTGTCTTGGCGGGCGAGAGAATAGCCATTAGGTTGCTCATGCCGTACAGATTACTGCATTCGCTGCCAGATAAGCGGAAGCAACCAACTCTTTATGATGATGCCTGGTCACGCTCAGCTTGCCGAGCTCTCGCTTGAGCTCTGCGCTTCGATTGAGGCGGAACCACCTTACTCGCCAGGCCAAAAAGCTCTAGAAGTTTGATCTCGTAATAGGTGATATCGAACTCCCACCATCGATGCTGATTGCATGCGCTTGCTGGATCGTGGTGATGATTGTTATGCCAACCTTCACCAACGGTCAACAGAGCGACTAACCAGTTGTTGGTGCTGTGATCATCTGTGTCATGACTCTGGTATCCAAACAGATGCGAAAGAGAGTTCACCGACCACGTAATATGCCAAACAACCACAGTACGGACGAGAACCCCCCATACAAAGAGGCTGACACCAAACTGCAGAGCAGCCATACCGGTGCCATCAATAGCCCAACCGAGACCGTAGCCAACTGCAAAGAACAGAAAGGATTGAACAAGAATAATCCAGGTCCACTTCTTGCTCTTTTCGAGTCTCATATAGAAAGGATCTTTAAGGATATCACTCGCATACTTTTGATAGGTGTGAATATTGTTGGTACGTTTGTTGGTCACGAGCAGCCAGCCAACATGTCCCCAGATAAAATTAACCAGTGGACTGTGAGGATCTTCGTGTTCATCTGAATGCAAGTGATGATAGCGATGAACCGCCACCCATTTTGCTGGCGTGTCCTGAAGACAACACAATGCCATGAGTGCAAATAAGTGCTCAAGCCATTTCGGTAGTACACAACTCCGATGCGTCAGGACTCGGTGGTAGAGCAAATTGATTGCCTGACCAAAGACATGCACACCAACCACCATCACAATTAATCCAGTCCAGCTGAATGTCCATGGCCAAATAGCTGCCAGTGCCAGAATGTGAATGCCAACAATTGAGATTAGATATGGCCAGTTAAGCTCACCCTTAACGACGGTGTCGGGCAGCGGCAGAATTGGCCTACCGCCAGGTTCTTCAATTGGTACGGGTATGGGCACGGCCTCAGAGACTGGAGACGATCTCGCAGGCGGGACATCAATAACAGCCGGTTTATTTGGCAAGAGACTACTCATCTAGCTCCCATCCGTGGAAGTTCGGACGAGTCACACGGTTTCAGAAATTCTTATGCCGGTGCAACTGGTTTATGCCCTATGGCCGTTTCAAACAAATTCGATACGAGCGGTCATTGTAGCGGCTTAAAAGTGCCTAGGCTTATTGATCCCGAACCTCGAGATACCGATTTGACCGATTGCTGATGAGCTGCATTGAGAGCACTCCCGACTGCAGCACGCAGTGGCGCCTCACAGCTTGTCCCAAAACTCACCAGAAAAACAGAGAAATCGCCCAAGTCAACGATTCCGTCTCGGTTGATGTCCCCATCACATATCCCCAGAGTGGCACTCAGAAGAACATGATCCGCGGTATCCACCGTGCCATCCCCGTTCATATCCCCAGTTATACAATTTGTGCTAATTTCAATCATAGCCATCGAGAAGTTCGCCCCGGCACTAATCTGACCGATGCTAGGGAGTCCAGTAGGCACGATCTGCTGGCCATCAGCATTCGCTCCCCAGGCCACTACTGTGCCATCCATTTTCAAAGCAAGAGAATGATTCAGGCCAGCAGCGATCTGTTTCACCGAGCCAATATCAGCTGGAACGTCAGTCTGCCCCGAAGTATTCAGCCCCCAGCTCACAATGGTGCCATCCGACTTTAAAGCCAGTGCGTGTGAGCCACCTGCCGCGACCTGCACCACATCCGTCAAGCCTATCGGCACTAATGACTCACTGTTTAGATTGGAGCCCCAAGCGACCACCGTCCCGTCCCGTTTGAGTGCAATAGTGAAGTTCCCCAAGGCCGAAACACTAGCCACACCATTGAGGCCAACTGGCACATCTCTTTGGTTCGACCCATTCTCACCCCAGGCAACCACAGTTCCATCACTCTTGACTGCAACAGCATGCTGATCACCTGCAGCAATTGCAATCGTGTTACCAAGACCAGCCATTGCTGTCGCCTGGTCAATGTACTCAAGCCCCCAAGCAATGAGATCACCTTCTTTTGTGATTGCAAAAGAACTCAGCGATCCACTTTCAATCGCAACGACGTCAGTCAAATCTGTTGGCACAGCGGTCTGAGCGAAAACCGCCCATCCCCAAGCATCAACCGTGCCATCTGCACGAAGCGCCAGCGTATGCCAGCCTCCAGCAGACATGGCTACATGCCCACTGAGAATGGACTGCTCATTGCTTTGACCATATTCATTATCACCCCAACCAACCACAACACTGAGATCAGCTGCCCAGCTTCCTACAGAAAAACATAACAAGGACAGTGTTGCAATTAAGTAATTTGGCATCAAGCGTGTCAGTGGTGACCTCCCCATCAGCATCCTCCCTCTCTAAAGGCCGCCCCACAGACCATCAAACTTGCGTCTATTGAATCAAACCAAGTGGATTGACACAAGCCCCTACCCTCTAAATAAAAGTGCTCATGAGATCTTCCATAGGAATAAGCCCCCTCAAGGGGCTAGATAGTTCTTTTACCATTCAAGACGTTCAGATAAAAAAGCTCAGAACAAGGTTTTATCTGAGATCGCGCGCCCCATCACAAACTTCTCCATACCTGATGAGAAACAAAGAGAAGTCCTGAAGGTCAACATCAAGGTCTTGATCAAGGTCCGCTTCTAAATCAGCACCAGTCTGGCCGAACTGAATCAGGAAAGTTGAAAAGTCTGCAAGGTCGACCTGTAAATCACCGTTGAGATCACCGGGGCAGTCAACTGGGCATTCGTCCTGCACCGTGTTGCCGCCCCCGTCATCCCAGGTGCCTTCGATCGCTGCGGCATCGTTCTCGCAGAAAAGCGTGTCCGACACCATCACCATGCCTCCAGATCCCCAGGCGGAAATCGCGGCCGTTGCCGTGTTGTTGCGGAACGTGCAGTCCTGGATACCGGCGGTGGTGAATTGGATCTGCGCGATTGCCTGCCCCTGATTGTCCTCGAAGGAGCACTTAAGGACGAGCAGGCCTGGGTTGTCACCGGAGATGGACTTGTTGAAGAGGATGTTGCCGGAATCGCCCGCGTCGTTGCCCACGAAACGGCAGTCCTCGATGAGCGCCTCGCTGTCGCTGCTCCAGATCGCTGCGCCCTCCCACTCGCTGGTGATGCCGGTGAAGGTGCAGTTGCGGATGGTAGGAGCGTAGTGGTAGATCCACAACGCATTGCCTATTGATCCCGTAAAAACGATGTTCTCTACGGTCGTGCCTGACGCATCAACCGCACCGATAGCCAGCAGGATATCGGCGGTACCTTGACCATCGAGTATGACAGCGGGAGAACCGTCTGCATTGGTCGCTCCGCGGAAAGTAAGGTTTGGGGTCGTCGGAAAGAGACTGGATTCATAATAAGTACCCGCCCCAATTTCAATGATGTCACCACTTTGCGCCGCAACCATCGCCGTTTCAATGCTGCTATAGGTACAGCCACTGGAACAGACCTCAAGCGTATCCGCCTGGGCCACGCCGGCTAAAGATATGACACCAATAGCCAGCCATCTACATTGCCAAAAATTCATCCAAAAAGACCTCTTACTTTGACCTGATAACTTATTTACGAGCCCCTACGAAGGCCTTCTGATAACAGTATATGTCCTCGCCATTGTGAAATATTGCACTATCTTTTTTTAAAATAAACGCTGCCTACTGATGCAACTGCGGGGCCTTCCATCAACAAAAGAGGACCACATTATTGCCCTGAAAAATTGTGCCCACAGCGAATAACGATCACCAAAAAAGACTTACTAGTGGATCTAGCTCTCGCGAACGAGCGGATGATGCCAACAGCGGAAACCACCGCCTTGCCAGTGGATCCCGTCAATCGGCATGGTGATGACTTCCGTGCCTTGCTGCCGCAACGCATCGATCAGTTCAGGCATGTCCTCCCCCACGAGCATCGTCTTGTCATCCAAGACGAGACCATTGCAGCCAAGCTTCCCTTCAGCGTCTTGGGCAGAGACATCGATCAATGTCCAGCCTTGGAGGAAGTCCGGAAGACCCTCCCCGAACCCCTCACGACAGATGATCGCTAGTCCCGGACGTGGCGTGGCAAGCACGCAGTCGAGGTGTAGGAAGTGGTTACTAAGCGGAACCGTGTGGACGCGATAATCAGGGCCAAGGAAGCGCTGCAACCACTGAATACCTGCCATGTTTGATGCGTTACCAGTAACACCGACGTAGATGTCCGCCCCCAACACGAAGACGTCGCCTCCCTCAAGGAACGGCCCTGGGCCATAACCTCCATTCTTATCCGCTGGGAACGGCTCAGGCTGCGGCATGGAAACCATCACAGCGTCGCTGTTGGCCACTCGCTCGCCGATCGCACGCCGCACCGCGAAGCGCTCTCTCCGGCGATTGGGTTCATACATGGCGGTCTCGATGACGTTGTTCCCGATGACCAGCATCGGATCACGGGGAAACGTCTGAAACACCGCATCGTTCATTCCTGCAAGAAACGCCTCTTCCGACGGCAGGTGCTTCTTCACCTGGTGGACAACGATGCCACGTTCTTCAAGGAACTTGATGATCGCATCGATCTGGGCGATGAGCTTCTTGTTCAGTTCCGGATTGTAATCCTCAAGTGTTCTGCCGGCGTTGCGCTCGATGATCTCGATCGTTTCCTGCGACAAAAACCTCTTGGGTGCCTCCGCCAGTTTGCTGGGCAGGCGCACGTTGGGAAATCCAACCACGACTTCCTTCAGCGCCCCCCATTCATGACGCACTATGATCGGCTTGTCAGACACGTTCTAATCCTTAGGATCACCTGATGGAGACCGACTTTGTGGTGGAGGCAGGTTGCCAGCAACTACAGCAGCAACCACGGCGGTGGCTGAAGTCTACAAGAATGTGTGGCGCGTTGTTCGCGTATACGTGCCTTTAAAAAACATCTTAGGGCTATATGCAGATGCATCTGAATGTGACTCGAGGACCTCAGATAATCAACATCGGCAAAGGAGACGGAGCTTCAAGATAAGGTTTCCGACCGTTCGCTTTTTTAAGGACGGATCTCCGGGAGCGTTACCAGCTGCTTCACTTCTTTCTCTGTGATCATGACATCCTGCCCTTTCTCGCTATTGATGCTTTGCGACTTCGCTGACGCTGCACAGTGGCTGATCAATCTGAATATGCCCACCGTAGCCCGTCAATCCCCTTTCAGAGAATTTTTGCGAAAAAAACCACCAGATTGAGGGGAAGGTCCGGACCGCTCGTGCACGTTGATATGTGCTCGTCAAACCCTTGTTCGATATGCGGTATGTCGAATCAATGAAAGGGGCGGCCTCAAGGACGTAGTTGGCTGGGCATCTTGATCATTGACTTCTAGTTCTATTCTGAAGAAAGGGGCATCACAATGAACATGTTGAAGTATCGACGTTTCTCGATTGCGTCTATTGGAGCTGTCTTTTGTGCAACATCGTTGATGGCTGGAGAGCTCAGCGTCAGCGCAGATATAGGAGATGGACAATACACCACTATCCAATCCGCAATCAACGCTGCCAACAATGGCGATCGAATTAAAGTCTATCCAGGCACATATCTAGAAAACATCGATTTTCTTGGGAAGCGTATTCTTATCTTCAGTGCCAAAGGTGCGAAGAAGACCAACATCGATGGTCAGTTTCTTGGGCCAACTGTTACATTTTCTTCTGGGGAAAATCGTAACTCCGAACTCAGAGGCTTCACGATCCGCCATGGCTCAGGCCGATGGGCCGCTGCTGATGGCGATTCAGGCTATGCAGGAGGCGGACTCTTCATTTCCGGTGCTCACCCGCAGATCATTGATTGTGATATTCGAGATAACTACGCCGAGTTTGGAGGCGGTGCCGGTGTGGGCTTCGACGCAAAACCACTTTTTGAGGGTTGCACGTTCCGAGACAACTACACCTACAGCAATGGACTTGGCGGTGGCGTATACGCTATTTACAGCAAGCCAGTATTTGTTGACACCGTCTTTAAGGGAAACCACTCCGCCCTCGATGGAGGCGCCATGTATACCAACCAATGCGATGTAGAGGTAGACGGCTGCAAGTTCTTGAAAAATACTGCAGAGCAGGATGGCGGTGCAATAGACAATTACCTGTCCACCCTCTTCGCGGTAAATACTCTGTTCAAGAAAAATCAAGCCGCATCTGCAGGTGGAGGCATCGCTTTAGACGAGTCTGATGGCGTACTAAAGAAGTGCACTCTTCTCAAAAACACTGCAGGCGCCGCTGGCGGCGTGGGCGTCCTCGAAGGCTCCCTAAAGGTCGTTGATTCTAGAGTTAGCAAGAATAAAGCAAATGGTTACTACGTTTATATCCCAGAGTTTTCAAACTTTGCTGGTGGCATCGGAATCTATATGTCCAGGTTTGATCTAGAAGACGTCACCATCGATCGCAATCGTGCCGATCAGGCTGGCGGAGTCGGCATCTACGATAGTGTGGGCGTCATTGATAATTGCGAAGTCAAAGACAACAATAAGACTGGCATCCATGTTCTTGACAACAATGGTAAAGTTGACATAAGAAACACCAAAGCCTGCCAAAACAATGGAAAAGATGTCAAGGGTCCCTTTGCTAACCTCGGCGGCAACAACATCTGTGATCGCTAAACCACACCCTGTCAAGAAGTGATACTTGGCAGTCAAGACAAGTCAACATACAGAGAGACCCCGGCCGTTACTGTCCGGGGTCTCTTGTTGTATGCGAGCAGTTGATCTGCGTTCAATAGCAATGCCATTTCACCAAGATCATTCATAGGGTTTATCACTGTGGCCACCAACATCCATCTCAGCCCAGGAGCATGACGACTCTCTATTTATCCACAAAAACACCCTACGCCTTGCCCTCTCACACCGTCACGCTGGCTCAATGGGGCTTTGATCCTTGTCGTGGCTCTGTGCAATTCACGCTCATCAGGCCGCTCTTGATAAACTTATTAGGCCATGGCTTGTTTGTGGCGTATGAGTTCGGGGTTACAAGCTTCACTTATTAAGGGTGCTGAAATGAGAGATACACTAAATCGAAGACTGTTGTTCGCAGCGATCACACTCGCAATAGCGACGCCAGTGGCACTTGCTAAAACCTACACTGTTAACTTTGACGGTAGCCAGGACTACACAACAATCCAAGCTGCTATCAATGCTGCTGGCAATGGTGATAAGGTCAAGGTCTATCCTGGCACGTATCAGGAAACCATCGATTTCAAGGGAAAGCGCATCACTGTCTTTGGTAAGGACGGCGCCAGTGACACAAAGATAGACGCACAGTTTCAAGGCTCAGCTGTGACCTTTGATTCAAGCGAAGGAAGAAACTCTGAACTGCGCGGGTTTACCATCATTCACGGTAGCGGTACTTGGGGCAGCTACAACGGCGACTCTGGCTACGCAGGCGGAGGGGTTTACATCTCAAGTACTGATCCAACTATTCGTGATTGCGTGTTTCAATACAACCAGGCCAAGTTCGGAGGCGGCGCTGGCATCGGCTTTCAATCGGAGCCACTCTTCAAGAACTGTACGTTTCGGGACAACCAAGCATACGGCGGTGGTCTTGGTGGCGCGGTCTACGCACTTCTAAGCAAACCGACTTTCAAAGACACGTCTTTTAAATTTAACTCCTCAACACTCGATGGAGGCGCCATCTTCACCAACAACTGTGACATCAAGATCGACAAATGCACGTTTTTGAAGAACACGGCCGATCAGGATGGTGGAGGCATGCAAAACTACTATTCCGACGTCGAGATCGATGACAGTAATTTCAAGAAGAACCAGGCAGCTTCTGGTGGTGGTGGCGTGGCCTTAGATGAGTCGGTTGCCGAGATCAGAAAAAGTAAATTCCAGAAGAATATTGCTGGCGCAGCAGGGGGCGTTGGTGTGATTGAAGGCTATCTTGAGATGGTCGACTGTGATGTTAAGAAGAACGAAGCTGATGGCTACTACGTCTACGTACCAGAGCTTTCAAAGTACGCGGGCGGGGTGGGGATTTTTGACTCGGGCTTCAAGCTTCAAGATACGAAGATCACCAAAAATTCAGCAGATCAATGTGGTGGCGTTGGCATCTATGACAGCATCGGAAAAATAAACGACTGCACTGTCGAAGATAACGGCAAACACGGCATCTACATTCTGGACAACGGCGGCAATGTCGACTTAAGAGACAGCAAGGTTTGTGATAACAGTGGCCAAGATGTCAAAGGCCCCTTTGATGACCTTGGCGGCAACAGCATCTGCGACGAGTAAGACAACGACACTGACAATATTGAAACACGCAAGAGCCCTGTAGAGTCACCCCTACTGGGCGGGGGCGTTAGATGTTGAGTTCCGCTGAATCGTCCGCAAAGTCAACGACCGGACTGCGATAGAGCACAAATCGGACCTGGCCATCTTCACAACGTTCGATCAGCCACTCTTCTTGAACTTGGGTTTTGATCCGACCCGGTCGCCCGTCAACAAAAGAAGCATCCCAACTCACAAGGGCCGCCACATGCACACGCTCTGGATCTTTCCAGACCGGTTTAATTTCAATTGTTTTCCAAGCATGCACTTCATCACACAGTTGACGATGCATCTCTTGATGTGGTTCAAGATCCATACGCACGCCACCAGGCACCATCACATGCCCCTGGCCGATAAAGAAATGCTCCATCTCAGCGCCAGGCCGGCCACTGCGAACATCATGCCAGAATGACTCGACTAGCTGCTTCACTTCTTTCTCTGTGATCATGACATCCTGCCCTTTCTCGCTATTGATGCTTTGCGACTTCGCTGACGCTGCACAGTGGCTGATCAATCTGAATATGCCCACCCTGTTGGTACCAAGCAATCGCCTCCACAATGGAGTCCCGACAGCTCCGCATTGGCATCAACTGCAACTTCTCAAACGACTGGCGTCCATCAAAGTGAAAACGACGCTGCGTCAGTCGCACACCCGTCACGGTCGCCATTGGAATACCATTGCGACGCACCCGCATCAGTAACTCTTCAAAATGGGCATAAGCCAAAGCAACTGCATAAGGAACCCGCAACTTTGGCGGCTTTCGATCAAGCAACGCAGCCAGATAATTGATTAACTGCTGAACCGTCCAGTTTTCATTGACAAGCAGATAAGGCTGACCAGGTGTTCCGTGCACAGCGGCCGCCCAAATACCTGCCGCCACATCACCCACATCGATGAGGTTCAGTTCACCAGCCATATATCCTTTAATGCGCCCATTGATATAGTCACACATCATCCGAGAGAGCGGCACCATACCGCGATCGCCAGCGCCAACCGGAATACTTGGCCGAACGACGATGACTGGCTGCCCCGCTTGAGCCGCTTCAAAGGCAGCCTGTTCAGCCTGCCATTTACTGCGGCAGTAGGGACCAATCATTTCATTGAGCGTCGTCACCGTGTCTTCGGTGATGACCCCCTTCAAACCCGGAGGCGCCAAGATTGACTCTGTTGAAACATAAACCGTTCGCCGCGCTCCTTGTTGATGAGCTGCTGCTAAGACATGACGCGTACCTTGATGATTAACCTCTTCAAATGTGCGTGGATTTCGATCCCAAAGATTAGGATTGGCCGCCAAATGCAAGACCACATCACACCCCTTCGTCGCCTGCATCACCCCTTGGGGATCACAAATATCAACGTGGGCAATCTCAACTCGATCAGTTGGCAAGTGACTCACATCGACACCTGGCTTATCCAGTACACGAACCTGTCGCCCCGCTTGAACAAGCTGCTCAACAAGTTGGGTGCCAATAAAGCCAGCGCCACCGGTCACTAAAATAAGACCCGGCTCTTTGGTCATTGAACCCCACCTTCTGATTCAGGTTGTGAGACTGAAGCGACACTTGCCATCTCATCGAGAAAATGAAGTGCCGGAGTTGCTCGCACCGCCGCCATGCGCTCCACAAGATCACAGGCGCGGCGATTAAGCTCACAAGGCTCGTGTCCAGCCACATCAATGAGATGACCATTGAAGTTACGGATTTCTGTTTGTCCACGCTCAATATCGCCAGACATCGAACAATAGGTATTGCGCAGTGAAGCAGAAAATGGCACCGCCATGGCCCTCGCTAAGAATGGCACACTCAAAATACGATTGACGGTCTGCGGATAAAACGGACCAACTTTGCCCAACTCAATACCCGCCGCTTTGAGAATACGGTAGTTCTCACGCAAAAACGCAAAGAACAGACGTCGCGCGGGACCCAGCGTCAAGAGTTTGCTGTTATCGAGACCAGTCACCGCCGCCAATGGACTAATGGCGGCGTTATACATCACTTTGGCATACTTAAAAGGCCGCACGTCATTAACCTCGAGCACGTCAAAAGAACCGTGCTCTGAAAGCACCTGCGCCAGTGCCTCTCGCATTGGATGCATGATTTGCGACTGACAATCACCACTGCGCCCAAGATGAAGTTCACCTTTTCGTGTGATCCGCGTCTGAGTTTGGCCTGCGTGACACTCAGATACAAACGAAGCGATTCCTTCATGATTCACACGATCCATAAGTTGTCGATCAAACCCATTTTGAATCGGAACCACATCAGTCTCTTGGCAAAGACGGCTCAAGACCAACTGATTGTCATAGCATTTCGTGCAAAG
The DNA here is from genome assembly GCA_029268515.1 of Phycisphaerales bacterium. Lineage (NCBI taxonomy): Bacteria > Pseudomonadati > Planctomycetota > Phycisphaerae > Phycisphaerales > Phycisphaerales bacterium. Next base: position 34,241 of record JAQWNP010000020.1, read on the forward strand.
CACGACCAAACTATCCTCAGATGACGTTGGCGGTGACCATTGCTCAAATGAAACGATATTGATGGGGAAACATGACTGACCATCGATGCCGACGCCATTGGCCTTGCCCCAACGTACTTTCTCTGCGTCGCTTTCGACCAGCGTGATATCAACATCACCAGCTCTCAGCGCATGAGCAATCGCGCAGCCAATGCCACCTGCTCCAATAACGCTGACATTCTTCAACACTGCGTGCGACATGATTGCTTGCTTTCGTGCTTCACCGAGCCAAGACTTCACTGGATCTCATCCGCCCTTCGATACCTGGCGGCAAGAGAACCTATTTGGCCTCTGGCAATCCAACGAATCCCAGCACGAATTGTACTGAGATGTCGATAAGAGCGGTTACTATCCAGATCCAGCGACTATCATATAGAAGCGTGACGAATGCTTCTTATCGCATGATTTGGAGTCCTTCTCTTAACCATGAAACATACGCAACTCTCTCTTCTGCTGCCCTTTTGGCTGGTGCTGCTGATCACATGCACGGCTCATGGACACCATGCAGCGTTCTATAAGAAAACATTCGAAGCAGTGCGTAGCGCTGACTTTACTGGTGTTGAGAAGCTCTTTGCACCGGAGGTATGGTCCGGCCAGGCTGGCGAGATGACCCCGCAGCAGTTGCAGCAGCGAATAAGATCGGGGACGGTCAGCAAACTCTACGAGACCATGAGCAGGAGCGAACGTGAGCACCGCGTCTTGGTCACTTTTCTCATCACATATCCCGATCAGCGCCCCGATGAGCAGATCCTGCTGCTGGCAAAACGGGTTGGCCAATCGGGCAACACAGATCCCTACGCATGGCAAATCGTTGAAGTATCAACCGATGTCGCCCACGCTGAAACATTTCTGACCCGTGCACTTCCCCGCTTTGCTGAAAAACCAGATCAGGCCCCTCCAACATCATCAGCCCCCAACATCATCATCATTGTCTCAGATGATGCGGGCTTCGCTGACTTCTCTCTGCATGGCAGCAAAGACTTCCCCACACCCAACATCGACCGCATTGCTGAAACGGGCGTCCGTTTTAGTCAGGGTTATGTCTCCGCATCGGTGTGCAGCCCCAGCCGCGCCGGCCTTTTGACTGGTCGCTACCAACAGCGATTTGGACATCACCACAACATTCCACCCAAATATTCTGAAGTCAATGGCCTGCCGGTCGAAGAAGTCACCATCGCCGATGCATTAAAAGCCCAAGGCTATCGCACCATTGCACTGGGTAAGTGGCACCTTGGTTATGCGCCGCATTTCCATCCCTTATCCCGTGGCTTTGATGATTTCTATGGTTTCTTACAAGGCGCGCGCAGCTTCTATCCAACGACTGGAAAGAAGCACACCAAGCTCAACCGACTGCTTCGCGATCGTGAGCCAATTGATGAAGACTTCACTTACATGACTGATGCCCTTGGCCAAGAAGCCGCGGCTTATATTGATCGACATGCTCAAAAACCTTTCTTTATGTACTTGTCCTTTAATGCGGTACACACACCACTACACGCGACCAAAGAGAAGCTTGATAAAACCAATCCCGAGCTCAGCGCCAAGCGGCGCAAGCTAGCGGCCATGACGATGTCGATGGATGATGCGGTTGGCAAAGTACTCCAGGCGCTTGATCGCAACCACATTGCAGACAATACCATCGTTGTCTTCCTCAATGACAATGGTGGACAGACCTTAGCGGGCGCCGACAACACGCCTTTGCGCGGAAAGAAGGGACAAACTTATGAAGGAGGTATTCGGGTTCCATTCGCAGCGCGGTGGCCAGCGACCTGGCCTGCTGGCGTTGTGTACAAGCATCCGGTCAGTGCCTTAGATCTTTTTCCAACCGCGCTGAACGCTGCCTCCGTTGGCTATGCAACCCAAACACCTCGGCTCGATGGTATTGATCTGTCTCCCATGCTCACTGGTGATCGCGAGCTGGCTCCCAATCGCGCCCTCTTCTGGAAACAAAAGAAGAATGCTGCGGTCCGCCAAGGTCACTGGAAGCTGGTCCAATTCAATGGCGGTGATTTCGAGCTCTACAACCTCACTGATGACATCAGCGAAGAACATGATCTTGCCGCAAGTCAGCCCGAAGTTGTCGAATCACTTAAGAAACTCAAAGATGATTGGGCTGAGGATCATGAAGACCCCCGCTGGTAAGTACCAACGGGAGCCATTGAAGTCGTTTCGTTCACTTGAAGACAACTCGTTGATCAGTTGCAGGGATTACCCCAGTTAATCAGGAGATAAGTGAAGTCCTGTACGTCAACCATCAAGTCTCCATTGATATCTGCGGGAGACACACCCTCATGTCCAAAATGAACAAGCAAGACGCTGAAATCATGAACATCGACATAACCATCACGGGTGATATCAGCAGGGCAATCAGTGGCACAGAAGTCTTCAAATGAGTTGCCACCTAAGTCCAACCAGGGGCCTTGCCGTTGTGGCGTTGCATTACCACAAAAGAGCGTGTCCTCTACCGAAGGCAGCGATGTACTGTGGCTGTCAAGTCCTCCACCTGCCATCGCTGTGTTCTTCTTAATTGTGCATTGTTTAATCGTCGGTGACGCATAGTTATCACAATGGATGCCACCACCTGTGGTCCCAGCTTCATTTTCAACGAAGCGTGAAAGCTCGATATCAATAACGTGAGCGAATATATGGCCTAGATCTTCTTCATAGTGTGAGATATACATGCCTCCACCTTCGAGCATTGCACGATTCAAATTAACATCACTGTCATGCACGTATAGAAAGATGCCGTTTATACCAGACTTGGCAAATATCCCACCTCCCTGACTGGCGGTGTTGCGCTCAAACACACAGTGCATGACCAGTACCGGCTGCCAAACAGTTCCATAATACCAGAGGCCTCCACCAGATTCGCCCGCCTCATTGTCGGAAAACAAGCAAGACTTGAAGGTCCCCTCGCTCCGCCCAATCCAAACACCACCACCTTGATGTTCAGCAGTGTTGCCTGTGAATTGACACTCGTAAAAGGTCGGCCCGTTGCCATCTTCACCTGACAGTAGAACCGCTCCACCAGCTCCACCATATCCATCGAGACTCATGGCACGGTTGTCTACGAAAGTACAATTCTCAAACACTGGGGTGCTATACATTCCCCAGTCTGAGAAATAGACGCCGCCGCCGCTCGCCCCTTGGTTGTTTATAAAGTGACAGTTGCGCAGTGTCGGTCCTGCCATGCAATACATGCCACCGCCACGATGTGCATCCCCATCACGAATAATCAGATTCTCTAACACGGTATCTGCACCTACAATCCCACTGCAATGAATAACACCGCCTTCGGAGAAAAACTCCTCTGCAGGGGCCACATCCCAACCACTGATTACCGTCAGTGGCTGACCACTAGCATCTGTTTCACCACGAATCGTAATTGTTTTATTAAAGATTGTAATCACTGCCAATGGAAAATAATTGCCTGCCGCAATTTCGATCACATCACCATCACTGCTTGCATCAATTGCTGATTGAATGGTCCAGTAGCGAGGCGATGGACAAGTTCCACTCGCGCAGACATACCGTGTCTCCGCATGAGCTACACTTACACAAAGACTAATACAGAGTGTGGGGAGAAGGCGTTTCATTGGCTTGCTCCTGAAAAATTGGATCTGCGAGATCCGCTCTACCAGGAAACGCGAAAGTACCGCCTCTCAGAGGCAAAGTTCTACCCCAGTTTTATCAAAACCCTCCCTGGCAACCAAAGCATCAAGAATTTCAATCGTGGGATCTCCTGAATTTTCGATAATTGACCAATAAGAGGTTCCTCAGCTCACCTCTGCCATGATGCGCTTCGGAAAGAGGCGGGCCAATCCCTCACTGACGCGCTCTAGACCTGCCGCAAAATGGTCTGACTCCATACCGATAGCGAAGCGCAGATATTTGTCGAAGCCAAAGCAGTCACCGGCCACCACAAAGACACTCTCGTTGATACGCAGCTCATCCGAAAGCTCTGAAGAACCCATCGGCAAGTCATACTTCACAAAACCCATCCCTCCGGCCTTCGGTGGCAGCCATGAGAAGACACCTGGATAGCGGTCCATCCAGTCCTGGAAGATTTTGATGTTTCTGCCCAACACCGTACGACTGCGATCACAAATGCGCTTGCGCGTCGTTGGCTCAAGTACATACGTCGCAATCGCCTGGCACAACGTCGAGCTGGTAATTGAAGTGTAGTCTTTGTGATGCCAGCATTGATGAATAATGTCTGGCTCTGCAATAACCCAACCAATACGCAGTCCGGGTAGTCCCATGGTTTTCGAGAGTCCACCAGTAGCCAATGTATGCGCACCGAGCTCGCGCACTGATGGTGTGTCTGTGCCACTAAGTTCTGAACCACGGTAAATCTCATCGGCGTGCAAGTAAGCGCCGTGCTTCTGAGCCAAGGCACCCAAAGCTTGCATGATCTCCGGCGGCATAATTTGACCGGTTGGATTATTCGGGTTGCAGATACTAATCATGGCGGTGCGATCAGTGATCAGTTTTTTCGCTTCATCCATATCCGGCAGCCAGTCCAACTCTGGGCGCAACGACAATGTCTTTACATTAATATCTAAACCGCGCGTCAAGCCATCGATTTGCATGTAGTTTGGACCCATTAAGACCAACTCGTCTCCTGGGTCGAGCATGCTGAGCATGATGACCATATTCGCTTCGGCAGAACCGTTACTCACCATCACGTGATCGGCCGTCACATCACTGGGATACCAGTCGGCGATGCGCTGACGCAGATCATGCTTACCGTGGCTGTACCCATAACCCAACTCGAGATCGATCAGGCTCTCAATCACCTCTTCCGGTACCACTTGGCGAATAGAAAGTGGATGCCATCCACTCTCAGTGAGGTTAAAGTCAACGTCATTTTCGTAAAGCGATTGCATTCGCTCCATTACAAACTGTTTGAATCGCATGTCTTGTTATCCCAATGCTTCTACGACTGCTTTGGCAATCTGAATATCCTGATGAGCGACCCCCGTCAGGTCGGCCACTGTTATTTGGTTTTCGGAAGTTCGTCCCAGTTGTGGATCTTGCACAACTTGCCCAAGTTCAACGGCTTTGTCTAGTTCAAAGATGCCAGCCTGCACCGCTTTGGCAATTTCGCCTCGCTCAACGCATTGGGAGCGACTATCGGCGACCACCACATTGGCCCGAGCAATAACATCGGCAGCAAGCTCCTGCTTCCCTGGCGTGTCAGAGCCCATCGCAGTGATATGCGTACCAACTTGTACATCATTGGCGTGCAAGAGCGGTTTTTCAGATGGCGTCGTTGTGACAATAAGTCTGGCTTGCGCTGCGACATCGGCGGGCGTATCGCAGAGCGTCACGTCGTAGCCCTCTCCTTGCATGGCTTCCAGATAGCGCATGGCCCCAGCTGGCGATCGTCCCCAGACTGCGATTCGTTTGCAAGGCCTGACGTCTGTCAGTGCGAGGACTTGCATTCGTGCTTGGACACCCGTACCAAGCACACCTATCACGTCAACTTCTTTTGGCGCCAGGTATTTTGCTGCAATGGCACCCGCCAGTGCGGTACGTACATCAGTGAGATAACCTTCATCAAGCAAGATTGAGCACAGCTGGCCCGTCTCCTGACTCAACACCAGCATGCATCCTGATCCAGACTCAAGTCCGCGGGTTGGATTTTCATAAAATCCTGAAGCAATCTTGATCACAAAGACATCATCATCTTTGATATATCCATATTTGATATGGGTATCACCAGGTGGATCCTGAAAGGTCAACTCACCAACTGGTGGCACGACCACCCGCCCCTGCGCATGTGCAACAAAACCATCTTCAATGGCACCAAGCAAAGGCAGATTGGCGACCACCTTTTCGATCACATCACGTTGGTAAATCGTTGCCATAATTGATTCCTTAGGTGTCCATGGTAACGCGGCGCCAGCCATCTGGTACGCATGTGCGATATACTCAACACCCCAGTGGGCACCCCGAGGGGCATAGACACCATGAGCCATACATTTCACCAAAAAACAGCTTTGATCACTGGCGCCTCTGCTGGCATCGGCGCTGAGTTTGCACGCCAACTCTCAGCCCAAGGAGCCAATCTTATTTTGGTGGCGAGGCGTGCTGATCGGCTCGAAGATCTGGGCAAAGAGCTCACGGAAACACATGGCATCAAGTGCACTGTCTTGGCGATGGATTTGGCTGATACCACATCCTCTGATGCACTCTTTGAAGCCACCCAGAACATCGATGTCGACATTCTTGTCAATAATGCAGGCTATGCGTTGAAATCAACCTTTTCGAGGGTGACCGCCAAGGACGTTGCGGATCAACTCCAAGTCATGCTCGTATCACTGACCGAACTCTGTCACCTTTACTTACCAAGTATGAGACAACGCGAATATGGCCGCATTATCAACGTCGCCTCTCTGGCTGCCTTTACACCTGATTTTTCCGGCAGCCTCTATCCACCGATCAAGGCGTACGCACTGCGACTTTCTCGCTCTCTCTCACTTGAACTACGCGGAACCAATGTGCATGTCACAGCGCTCTGTCCTGGCTATACCTATTCTGAATTCCATGATGTGCAGGGCACGCGCGACAAAATGAATCGAATGCCTCGATTCATGTGGATGGATAGCGACAAAGTTGTTCGCCAAGGTTTGCGAGCTGTTGAACAAGGTAAACCCGTACACATCAACGGCCTGGTCAACCGTTTGATCGCTGGCATGTGCACGGTAATTCCACATGGCATGATGCATGGCATGATGCCAGGCGGATCAACCTCGCGAAAACGGGCCAAGCTCATTAAGCAAAGAAAAAACCAGAAGTCTTCAGGAGAGAACACTTGAGCTCAACTCCACCACCTTATGACGCGATCAAAACAACACGCGACGGCGTTGAGTTATTGGAGCTTGTCTGCAATCACACCAATACATGCGTCTCGATTTGCCCCGCTGCTGGCATGTGTGTTGTTGGCATGACCGTTGCAGAGAAAGAATACGTCCATCTACCTCTACCACTCGGTGAATTTGTGGCCAGCCAGCACACAGGGGGCATCCCCCTGCTCTATCCATGGGCAAACCGCTTGCGCAGTGACCACTACGAAGTAAATGGCCAAGCCGTCAATCTGGCTGACCATGCCTTGGTCCACCGTGACGGCAATGGATTGCCCATGCATGGCCTCCTCGTACGTTTTGATCAATGGAAGATCGACTCACTCACTGCAACTGACAAGTCCGCCGACCTACATTGCCACATCGACTGGGCTGAACATGAAGCGCTCATGGCCGCGTTTCCTTTTGAACATCGTCTTTCATTAGCAATGTCTCTAAAAAAACAAACACTAGCTATTGAGGTCACCGTCACACCAACAAGCAAAAACAGTGTGCCGATTTCATTTGGCTGGCATCCGTACCTCAAGCTCGCTGGTTCAAAACGCGATGATTGGAAGATGACCACCCCTTCACTAAAACAAGTGACCTTGGATGCCCAGAATCTACCTGTTCATCCACTAAGCGAAAAACCGGCTCCAGACTTCTCTGGTGAGTTTGCTCTAAGAGGACATCAGTTCGATGACTTGTTTGCGGGCATGGGTGATGATTCAACGGCCCATATGAGTGGCCCAGACAGTTCAATAATGGTCGCCTTTAAACACCATTACCAGTGGATGCAGATCTTCTCACCAACTGATGCAAGTTACTGCTGCGTTGAACCAATGACTTCACTCACCGCACAACTCAGCGACAATCCCACTGGACTACCCCAAGCTCAACCAGCGGCTCCCTGGTCTGCTCGGTTTGAAATTTCAGTTAATAAAACCGACGTCTGAACACAGTCCGTATTCAGACGCCGGTCATCGCCTTGAGATCTAGAGTGCTGCGTCCCCACCCCATAGAGGAGCCCATTTTTCTACGCGGAACACTCACCACCCCAAGTAATCAAAAGCATCGTAAAGTCAGAGAAGTCGACTATCAAATCACCGTTCAGATCAGCATCACTTACACCGACCTTACCCCAATCTATTAAGAGAATGGTGAAATCTAAGATATTGACAATACCATCACCAGTCATATCAGCATCACATGCATCTGCGGGACATTCATCGCCAACAAGATTACCGCCCAGATCCAGCCAAGCACCACTTATCTGATTTGGCATATTGCCACAAATCACACTGTTCAATACTTTTGGGGTTGCAAATGGACTACTCCACATACCACCGCCAGTACCAACAGCGTCTCCATCAACATCAGCAGTGTTGAACTTGATCGCACAGTCGTCGATGAGCGGATTGCTTGCTTCATTGGCAATACCACCGCCGTTACCTTCTGCAATATTTCGACGAACTCCTGTCTTATAAAACTCGGGATCGGAAAGGTAGTTGTAGATGCCACCGCCTGCATCAGACGCGGAATTAACCCGAAATGCACACTGGAGCAGAATGGCATTACTTTGCACGTAGTTCGCCATGCCACCACCACGAATGGCTTTATTTTCATCAAAGACGCATGATTCTAAATAGGGCGTATCGTTGCGTAAGTTTGCCATGCCGCCACCTTCGGCTGCGGTGTTAGAGAAAAAATTACATTTCATAAAGTGGCCATGACTGGCGCCTTCGTTACCAACACCGCCACCAGCGCTAATCGCCTCATTCAAATCGAACTGACACCCCTCAACCCAAGCCGCATTCGCGATGTTGTGCATACCGCCACCGTTGACGCCAGCTTTATTTTCAAGAAAATCACAGTCATGCACAGATGGCTTGCTGCCCTGATTACTAAAGATGCCTCCACCACTACCATCAGCGAGATTCACTTTAAAGACAGTATTGCTAATCACTGGTGACGCATCAGAATCATTGAACATTGCACCGCCATTAATCTGCGCGAGGTTTTCAGTAAAAAGCGACTCTGTAATCATGGCCGTTGTTGGCATCATGGCATCGCCGCTATTGAACATGCCTCCACCATTTCTCGCTGAGTTGACTGTGAAGTGCACCCGCGCGACAGTAGGACTTCCCTTCTCACTAAACATTCCACCGCCGCTATTGGAAGCCATATTCCAAGCAAAAAGTGAGTCTTTGACGACCGGCGAAGACGTGTCTGCGCTATATACACCAGCACCCGAATTGGATGCCATATTCTGTAAAAATTCAGTGTCGTAAACACTTGATGCACTTGCCAACCACTCGTACATACCCGCGCCATCAGCTGCGGAGTTTCGAATAAAACGACTGCTAATCACGATTGAAGCAGACATGTCACCGGTGAAGAGGCCCCCACCAAGCGTCGCATTATTTTCAGTGAACTCACAGTCATCAATCAATGGATTGGCTGCAAACAAACTCTGCATTCCACCGCCTTCAATCGCCGTGTTCTGCACAAAAAAACATTCTTCAAATTCGCCCATACTGCCTTCGTTATAGACACCGCCACCACCAAAGGCCGCGATATTGCCATGGAATTCACTTCGGTAGACTTGCGGATTAGATGATGTCATAAACGGTACTGCCCACGTATTGGACATGCCGCCGCCAAGTGGCGCCTCATTGGACCAAAAGAAACAACGATCGAGATATGGATCACTCTGCACATTGAGCATGCCGCCGCCCATTTCATAGGCGTAGTTGTAATCGAACTGACAATTGATGAGCCGAGCATTACTTTTTATTTCATTGGCCATACCGCCACCGGTTGGTGCCTGATTATTCATGAACCAACAATCTACAAGTATTGGATTACTTGATTCACTATTGAGCATGCCGCCACCGCGTACTAATGCGATGCAGTTTGTAAACCAACAATTGCGCATCAAAGGGCTTGAATTCCCGTTGTACATCCCCCCACCATTAGCAGACTGGCCCCGATCTATAATTAAGTTAATAAACAGAGTTGTTGACGTCTCAAATGAAACACAACGCAAAACCTGAACATCAGCTGTACCGTTGTTATCTGTATCACCGCTCAAGACAGTCACTGGATGCCCCATTGCATCAACTTCACCAACGATTGCGATCGCTTTTCCAAGCGTGTTGATCGGTGCCGCAAGGTGATAATGCCCTGCCTTAATCTTGACGGTATCTCCTGGAACAGCCGCATCAACGGCGAGCTGAATGTTTGTGAATGCACAGCCAATCGGACAAACTTCGTGCGTTGCGGCAGACGCAGAGACCGCCCCCATTCCAAGCGCACTAAGAACAAACAAAGATTGGGTGATATTCATAAGCATTCCTTTCACTATCAAACGACCCAATCTAGACCGCGGTAATTCCGGGCCAGAGAGGCAAAAAAGTGGCTGATATCTGCTGCTTTGCCAAAAAGCCCATTTTTTGGCCCCTAAACGATCATTTTGGATATAAAAGTGCCTTTTTTGCCTTGCTGAGTCGCATGAAAGCAGGGTCTTTTCATAACGAACATTGAGAGCGCCCCTCAGGGCGGATATCCTCAACGATCAAGATCCTAGATCTGGCCGCGGATGATCCTGAGGACATCACTTATGGGCTTTAAATGGCCAAAAATAAATTCGATATTGAGCATTCTTGCCCTTGGTAACTGCCTGGCACTGACTGCCTGTGATGGCATTGAGCGGACCGATCCAGGCAAGGCAACCACGCGAGCCAATGCTGTCAACGCGTCAGATCTACCACCTATCATGCGCGGCACTGTTGGTGAGCAAACTCGGATCGTTGGCTATTCCCCCGAAGACGCACCAGGCTATCAACCTCTTGTGGTTCGGGGCTATGGGCTTGTGGTTGGCCTCAACGATACCGGCTCGCAAGATTCTCCTGCTCAAGTCCGAGCCCACATGATTGCTGAGATGTCACGATTGGGTGTCGGCCAAACATCAATGGGGCTGGGACATATCTCTCCAGAGAAAATGCTCGATTCCAAGGACACAGCAGTCGTCCTGGTTGAGGGTGTCATCCCTCAGGCTTCAACTGGCCGCCATGATCCAACCACCCCGCTTGATGAGCCACAATACGGAACGCGTTTTGATGTCCGTGTTTCTATCTTGCCTGGAAGCTCGACGACCAGCCTGTCTGGCGGGCGTCTGTATACCACTGAACTTCGCCCAGGTCCGCTTCGCACTGGCAGCCGACAAGCGAGAGCACTGGCACAGGCACATGGCGACCTCTTCGTCAATCCATTTATCGATCCCGATGAATCACGACGTGGCGGAGGCCTCACCGTGGGTACGATTCTCAACGGTGGCGAAGTGCTGACTGACATGCCATTGAAGCTCATACTCAATAACCCCAGTCATGCCAGAGCGACCATGATCCGCGATGCGATCAACCGTCGTTTCCCAATGGAACCTGGCCAATCAGAACCGACATCAAGGGGGATCAGCCAAACTGCACTCCAGTTGACCGTACCACCGTCTCAAAGTGATGACTCGGTACATTTTATTGAACTCGTTCGCCATACCACATTAAGGCATAACCAAACCGACCGCGTCGCCGACTCAACCAAGCGATACCTTGTCGCCAATCCATCGTATACCGATATTGCCGCATGGCGATGGGAAGCACTTGGCGAGCGATCAGTGCCTGCCGTGCGTGAGCTCTATGACCATCCGCAAGAGCCAATTCGGATGACAGCCCTGACCACTGGCGCCAAGCTCCAAGACGCTACCGTCATCGACCATCTCATCGAAGTCACACAGAGTGGCGCTGCTCAAAACCGTCTCGATGCCATATTACTTTTCAAATACCTCCCATTTGATCCCTCGGTCAATCAAGCTCTGTATAAATTATTAGATGATGATGATGTCGATATTCGGCTCGCTGCCTACGAAATTCTTGCTGAACGCAATGACCCCCGTCTTCACCGACGCATCATTGCAGAGAAGTTCATCCTTGATGTCGTCCCCTCAAAGAAGCCCATGATCTACATTGCTCAGACAGGCTTCCCGAGAATCGCGATATTCTCCGATGACCTACAGCTTGTATCGCCCGTGCTTTTCAATACCTGGGCCAATCGACTGATGATCAAGTCACTCTCCCAGAATGCTCAGTCGCCAAGTGAGACCAGTCGGGCCAGTACATTAGTGGGCACCGAGGAGATGAAGGAAGACTCTGATCGCGGCCAGGTCGAGGTCTTTTTTCGTGCATCAGCTGCTCATCTGCCACGCACACAGGCACTCTCAAATAGCGTGGCAGACCTAACCATATTCTTAGGGAGTGGGATGGATGTCACTCAAACCCATCCTGGCCTCGATCTCACCTATGGCCAAACAATCAATGCACTTCATAGCTTATGGCGAGAGCAGGCAGTTCTGTGTGATTTCAAGGCTGAACAGGATCGAATTCTTGCTGAAATACGACGTAATCAACGTGATCCGCTGGTGACCGCGCGGCCTGACTTCAACCAGGCAACCACAAGCCCAGGTGGCCGATGGGTCTCTGATGTCTACCAGCCAACGCCCCTCAATGGCCCGACCAGTGACCAACTGAGCACCACACCGGGGCTTGAAGATCTACAGGCTGAAATCTTGCCACCAACCAATCAGCCAGTAGCTGCACCTATTCGCCCAATCGTAGATGATTCCCTCAGAGGGAATGTGCCACGATAAGTAGGCAAGCAGCTTTGACCAATACCAGTAACGACATCCAGACTATGTCTCAGTTTTCGCAACACACTTGCTCGATTTCACCGATATCATATGTAGTAACCAAACGGAGGGGTTGTGCACCGTGGGTGTTCTTGGGGAGGATAATTTTAGACCGTTACGACCGACCGCTCGTGGGAATAAAAGTCGTGACGAAACAGTTCAGCCGCATCAGCGGGTGGGGGTACCAGGATGGACCCCGAACACGACAGGAGGTCAATGCCGCATGCGCTTGAGCCAGATCTCGATCGCCGGTTTCAAATCGTTCGCCGATCGTACCGATTTTTCTTTTACTGAACCAATCACAGGGATTGTTGGACCAAATGGTTGCGGCAAGTCCAACGTGGTCGATGCTATTAAGTGGGTACTTGGCGAGCGTAGTGCAAAAAGCCTGCGCGGCGAAGCAATGATGGATGTCATTTTTGGTGGCTCCGCAGCTCGCAAGCCACTTGGTGCTGCCTCTGTGACACTGACTTTCGATAACCCAGTTATCAAGACTGATGCCGCAAATCCTTCTGAAAAGAGAGCACTTGGCATTGATGCCGAAACGGTCGCCGTCAGTCGTCGACTCTTTAGAGATGGACGCAGCGAATATATCATCAACGGACAAAAGTGCCGTTTGCGCGATATCAAAGAGCTCTTCATGGACACCGGCATCGGTACACAAGCCTACTCCATCATTGAGCAGGGCCGTGTTGATTCCATGCTTCGAGCCAATCCCCAGGAACGACGCGCCTTGTTTGAAGAGGCCGCTGGCGTCGCCCGCTTCAAGGCACGCCGCGTAGAATCAACACGCAAGCTCGAACGAACTGAGAATAACCTGATACGTGTTCGCGAGCAGTTAGCAAGTACTGAGCGACGACTTCGTATTGTTAAGAATCAAGCCGTCAAAGCCAAACGTTTTATTGAGTTAGACACATCAGCCAGCGAATTGCGAACAGAGCTCACGCTGGACCAGTACCACGAGATGTGCCAGCGACTGGTAGGCCTCACGAGCCAAATTTCCTCACTTGAGGAAGAACGCAATCAATCTCTTAGTAGCGTACAGGAAGCGGAACAACGCAAACAAGATGCAGAGCTCGAACGCCACGAAGGACACCAACGACAGCGAGATTTAGACCGGCGTCACCAAGAACTGCTGGCCAATAGCCAAAACGCCACGCAACGTCGCGAGCTCACGAGTAAGGCACTCGCCCAAATCCAACACCAACTCGATGAAGAACGACAGAGGCAGTCCCAGTTCAAACAACGCGTTGATGAGCTTGAAACTCAAGCAACAAAAGCTCAACAAGAACTGACAACAAGCGAACATCGCCTTGAACAAGCCCAAAAGGAAGTCAACGAACTCACTGAATCTGGAATAGTCCGCAGACAAGAATTGCTCGCCAAAGAAGGCGAGGTCAAGAACGCTCGCGAACATCTAGACCGCGTCGTTCATGACCGAGGGCACTGGCGAGCGCAGGCTGATTCAGCACAAAGTCATATCGACGCCATTGCCGACCAGATTCAGCGACTTGAGGCACGACATAGTGAGATCGAAAGACAACTAAAAGCAACGGCTGCCCAAGAAGAGTCACTGGCAAACCAGCAAGATAGTGCTCGCTCAACAGTCACTCGACTTGAATCAGATCTTGAGAACCACGATCAAGCGGCTGCCAAGCTAAGCGATCGGCATGCAGCTGTTGCATCGCAACTCGCAGACGCAAGACATCAGCGAGCTTCCATCGGATCACGGCTCCATCTCCTACAGGAAATGCATACTGCTCGAGAAGGTCTTGGCGAAGGCGTCAAACATGTTCTTGAAGCGAACCTTGATGGTGTTGAAGGCCTGCTCGCAGATGCCATTGAAATCGACACCCAACATGCCAATATGGTTGAAGCAGCCCTTGGCAGCAACCTTCAACTGCTCGTTGTAAAAGACACCAATACAATTGAATCTGTAAAGAACGCGATTCAAGCGACCGGTCCGGTTGAGATTATTTCACCGATACAAGTCAGATCAGAGGAACTCCCAGAGCCACCTGAGGGCACACGGGCGCTGATGTCATTGATTCACGCTAATTCTATTGCAACTGAACCACTCAGACGCTTGCTTGGTACCACCGCAATTGCGGACTCAATCTCGCACGCACTACGTCTGAGTCACAGCCACCGTCATTGGCGATTCGTCACCCACGATGGTGACTTAGTTGAAGCTGATGGGCGCATTCGCCTGGCCTCACAACAAGGTGGGGAGCAACGAGACGGCTGGCTCGCCCGTAGAATTGAAATGGGTGAGCTCAATCGCAAGTTAACTTCAATCGATGATCACATCGATGAACTTGATCGACGCCTCAGCAACCTTTCCGAGGAATCTACGCAAGCCCAGGATGCGCATCGCCAGGTGATGGCCCAACTTAACCAAGCTCGTGAGGACGTCGTTGACACGCAATATAAACAGCAGCGTCTCACTGATGAACTTGATCGGATACGGCGAGAGTTTTCTTCAACAGCAGGTGAACTCAATGAGCATGCCGTCCGCTGCAATCTGCTCAAGCAGGAACATAGTCAAGCCACAGTGAAATTGGTCGAACTCGACCAAAATCACAAACAGGCCGGACTTGATTTGGAAAAAGCCGAAGAGACGCTTCAAAAAGCTGTTGCCGAAACCCGATCAGCCGAAGACGACCTCACACAATCGCGGATTGATCTTGGCCAGGCTCGCGAAAAACATGAATCGAACCGACGTGAACGCCGCCATTTGCAAAGTGCCAAAGATGAGACCAATCGCCAGCTTGAGCTATGTACTCAGCAAGCCCACACGCGATTAAGCCAGATCGAACAGCACGAAGGCGCCATTCAAGAGGCTGTCGAAGAAGAGGCTGATGTCAAAAGCCAAATTGAGGATCTCGCAGGCAGTTCTGCCCTGCTTCAAACAGAACTCGCGAACTTCAATACGAAAATGGAACAACTCGCTGAGCATCTTGCGTCGATCCGGACAAAGGCCAGTCAGATTGACCGAAACTATCACGCAATTGAGATGAGCCGCCGTGAAGCTGAAATTAAGCGAGAAGGAATTGAGGAGCGTGCCCTAGAAGAGATGGAGATGAACCTTCCAAATGAGTACGCCTCTTATGAAGTCAAGCGAACATCAGAAGATTTCGAACCCCTTGATCGCGAAGCAGCTCAAGTCACACTTGATGAGCTACGCCTGGAACTACGCAAACTCGGAAATGTGAATATTGATGCAATCCAAGAAGAAGATGAACTAGATCGCCGCAATGAAGATCTCATCGGCCAAGTCACTGATCTCGATGATGCTCGAACCCGACTCGAGGAACTGATTGAACACTTTGAAACAGCCAGTCGCGAGCGGTTTGAAGAAAGTTTCAAGGCGATTCGGGAACACTTTGCGAGCAAGGATGGAATGTTCCGCCGACTCTTCGGAGGCGGCAGCGCCGATCTTGTACTCGTCCCAGATGAAGACGGCAAGATTGATATCCTCGAATCTGGTATTGATGTCAAAGCGAAACCACCCGGCAAGGAACCTCGGGTCATCAGCCAATTATCTGGTGGTGAAAAAGCAATGACCGCCGTCGCACTTCTCATGGCAATATTTAAATCAAAGCCATCGCCCTTCTGTATTCTTGACGAAGTTGACGCAGCCCTTGATGACAAGAATGTCGAGAGATTCTGCCGCAACCTCTCGCCCTTCTTAGATAAAAGCCACTTCATCATCATTACGCACCACAAACACACCATGCGATCCTGCGACTCACTTTATGGCGTCACCATGCAAGAACGAGGTATCTCTCGCCGTGTGGCAGTACGAATTGAGGATGTTGGAGCTAATGGGGTGATCGCATCCACCGCTCTTGAGGCCAATGTAAAAGAGGTTGAGGAACGACCTGAGCCGCCGCTGGTTGAGGTGTCCCGAGATATCACAAGCACGACAGATCAGCGACCAACCTTAGCATCATCCTAGACAACAGAAGTCAGTATTTAGAACTGGTATGGCAGTTGATAGCGTTGCGCATCAATGATGGTCAGATCGAGAACATGCTGGCCACTTCGATTAAGAGGCAGCGTCCGCGCCGAACCAAGTGACTCGAAGTAAGGCCCCAGGCGCGTATCCGCATCGTGCATATTGTCCTGCAGCCCAATCAGAACAGCATCTTTCCCTAAAAAATCTTTCTGGTCGTACCGATATAGAAAGTGCTTTGGATGAGGGTGGAACACAAGCACTGGCACGCGACCACGAAGCGCATAGTCAATCTTGCCTGCATCGATCCAGTAAGGCGCCACGATAAATAGGTCGTCGCGATCCAGATACCCCTGTTCATCAAGCACATTGGCCAGCTGCGTCCAATCCAATACATCAACAGTGGGATCTTTCTCAGCAAATATAAATGGAGCAATTTTCACAAACAGTCCTGTTTTCGCATGAACCGCCAAACCGATCATGACAAGCAAAATAGCCGCCACTGAAAAACGGAGCCAGTAGATAACGCCGCGATCAAAGCCGGCGATCTTAAGTGTGGCCCAAGCACCCAGTATTGGCAGGAGAAATAAATAGCCGGGCGCTTGCCAGTGTGGCAATGCTCTGGAACCCCACACAGACACGCTCGTGAATAAGAGGATTGGAATAATTGCGAGGCAGACACAAAACCACTTCTGCGGATGCCGCACTCCCGCTCGCAAACCCAGCCACAACATTCCAATCAGTGGTACCCAAATCCAAGGCAAGATAAATGCCATCTGGCCCAAAATATTGGTCATCAGACGATCTGGACGGATTCCCTGATTTGCAGCACGCCCACCTTGATAGGCAAAGGAAGCACCTTCATTCTGAATATTCCATAGCACCACTGGCATAAACATGAGTAGCGCAATGGCAACACCAACATAGGGCGCGGGGTGACGCAGCCATCGTCGATGAGCTGGCGAAGAAACAACAAATAACAACGCACCAGCGCCAAAAAGAACCGCGTGATACTTAGAGAGCATTGCGAAACCAAGAAAAATCCCTGCCGCAATCCACCATCCCCATATTGCGATCTGTGACAATTGCTGCTTCGGAAGGATGACCACAGCCATACAAAGGGCTGACATCAACAAGAAAAAAATCAATGGGCCATCTGGAAGTACCCAGCCACCACTACTCATTGAAAACACGGCACTACAGTTGAGCAAAAGGGCTGCCCAAGCGCCCGCCCAAGCACCGAAGAGATGACGTGTCAGAAGAAAGATGGCCACTGTACTCATCGCAAAGAGCACAATAAAAGGCAGTCGCACGACAGCGGCTGCCTCTGATCCAAAGAGATACATACTTGCACCCGACAACCAGAAAGAAATTGGCGGATGATCAAAGTAACTAAGACTGAAATGACGAGATGTGCTCACCGCATAAGATTCATCAATGCCAAGGCCAACCATAGCGCCAGTCAAAATGCGTACCGCAAATCCAACCACCACGATCACCCACAGCAACATCCACGGTGATTGAAACCACATCTGCCTTCGTCCAACAGAGCCACCAGAAGGAGGACGTCTTTTTGGGAGCTGAGCATCAAGAAACTGTCCTGCCATCGACAAAAAAGCTGAGAGCTGGGGACTCGGGGCTTCCTCGATCGATGCCGGATTCGGGGTATTGAGGACATGATTTCCATCCCGCAGCAGTACCAATGTTGCGGATTGTCCACCCGATTCAATGGCAAGAGAGAGAACTTCAGCTGCCTCCACCGGCACGGCCTTATCATCCTGGCCATGCACAATCAGTGCAGAACAGGGCAACTGTTGAATCAGTTGCTCAAGGTCGTGACTTTCAGGATCATCAAGCTGCTCCTGAATAAAGGATGCCCCAACTCGAAGTTCCTGTTTGGTACGAGCGGATGGGGATGCCATCCAACCCACCTTAAGTAACTCGTCACAGAATTCTGGCGAATAACTATTACAGACACATGGCGATGCAATCGTGATGACTGCTGAAGGTTGCAATTGCCCTAGATCACGAGTCCCCCGAGCCGCTGCCAAAAGTACTGCAACCCCACCACGAGAATGACCAATCAAAATCAGCGGTAAATCGGCACCTTCTAACTGACTTGTGTCAATCGCATCCATGACGGTCCGCAAATCAAAGACCTGCTTATTCCAAGTATCGGATTCAAATAGATCAGGCCGCTCAAAGGATTCCGTGCCTTCGCGCATACCGCTATGGCTGAGATTAAGACGGTGAACAATAAAACCCGCGTTGCACAAGTGATGCGCAATAACCGGAAACATGCCATAGTCTTTGTAGCCTTTGAAACCGTGCACAAGAACGATAACACCGCGAGGGTCCCCAACAGGGACATGACAATCGCCATGTATAAGCTCGCTATCGGCGCCAGGAAGAGTCCATTGCGTTGGTTCTAACACAGAATTTTCGCCTAAATCCTATCGATTACAGCTTCAGTAAATTGACTGGTTGTGAGTTTTCCACCAAGATCTGCCGTCTTCTGACCCGCCGCAAGACATGCGCTATACGAGTCTCGAACACGGTTTGCCGCATCCTCGCATTGAGCATCACCCGTTTTTTCGTTTAGATATCGAAGCATCATGACACCGGTCATGATTAACGCCAGAGGGTTTGCCTTGTTTTGACCCATAATGTCAGGAGCAGAACCATGAACTGCTTCGAATACTGCACAATTTTTGCCAAAGTTTGCGCCCGGTGTCACCCCGATACCGCCAACAAATCCCGCTGCTAAATCTGAAAGCAAATCTCCATAAAAGTTCTCACAGAGGATCACATCAAAGAGGCTGGGATCTTGCACAATCCTCATACAGGCAGCATCAATAATCATCTCTTCATATTCAACTTGGTCACTAAAATTCTCATGCTCCTCACGCGAACATTTGATGAATAGGCCATCACTGGCCTTCATAATATTGGCCTTATGAAAGACTGTGACCTTTGATCGCTTACGCTTGATCGCATACTCGAAAGCAAAGCGTGCAATCCTACGAGAAGCCTCTTCTGTCACGAGCTTGATGCTGGTCACAATGCCTGCCTTAATAACATTCTCGATACCGGCGTAGAGTCCCTCTGTGTTCTCTCGAACAACAACAATGTCAACATCGGAATAACGTGTTTCCAAGCCTTTCAGATTCCGAATTGGCCGTACAGCTCCATAGAGATCCAGCCCCTTCCGTAACGCCACGTTGACTGAGGAAAAACCATCTCCAATTGGCGTTGTACAAGGACCCTTCAAAGCCACGCCGTGATTTCTTATCGCCTGCATCGTCTCTTGCGGTAATACGGTATCACTGCCTGCATCGATTGCCCCTAGGCCAGCTTGATGCTCAAACCACTCGATATTCACTCCAGTGGCATCAAGGACAGCCTGAGCCGCCTGAGCAACCTCTGGGCCAATACCATCACCTGGAATAAGAACCACTTTGTGACGCATGCAAAATTCCTTTCCCTATCAATGAGCAGGGCCAAGATACCCAAACCAATAGGCCAGTGTCGGCTCACACCCAGAGTTCTTGATTAAAGGCCACAGCGGTTCAAGTTCTGTGAGAGCTTCCATGACCAAATCAACCTATCTTCAGCAATCAAGGGCAAAAAGTCCGACAATGACCAGCCTGATCGACTCGCTTAACGCTAATAAGCAAAAATGGCTTGATATCGTCTTGACGATGATCACAGCGATACCGACGATGCACTCTTATGCCTCCTAAATCTACCACATCAAACATCGACACGGTCATCTTCGGAGGCGGGGTTTCTGGCTTGTGGCTGCTGGCGCATCTTACAAAGCTGGGGCATGCAGCTGTGCTTCTTGAATCTCATGAGCTCGGTCGTGGGCAAACAGTCGCCTCGCAAGGGATTGTTCACGGTGGTTTTAAATACTCCCTCAGTGGTCTGGTGACCCGCTCTGCTCGGCAAGTCTCTAATTTACCTCAAGTCTGGCGGCGGTGTCTGGCAGGAGAACAGCACCCAAAGATCAGCAATACACGCATGCGCGCAGAATTCTGCTATCTCTGGCAAACACAATCACTCAAGAGCCGTCTCAGTATGCTCTCTGCCCGAGCAATGCTAAAAGTATCACCCACGCGTTTGACCCATGAAGCAACGCCTGAAATTCTCAACAATTGCCCTGGTCAGGTTTATCGACTCGACGAGCAGGTACTTGAACCTGCCAGTCTTATCGCTGATCTGGCAGATCAGATGAATGATCGCATACTGCGTATCAATACTAACTCTGGACTTGAAATTGTCTGCTCGGAACCAGGACAGGTTCGTCTGATTCGCCTCATGAATCCAGA
Source organism: Phycisphaerales bacterium (assembly GCA_029268515.1). Classification (NCBI taxonomy): domain Bacteria; kingdom Pseudomonadati; phylum Planctomycetota; class Phycisphaerae; order Phycisphaerales; species Phycisphaerales bacterium. The sequence goes on from JAQWNP010000020.1 coordinate 55,157, forward strand.
TACTGGTGAACCATTAGACTTGGAACCGCGAAATGTGATCTTTACAGCTGGCATAGGGAATGCTGCTTTAAGGCGCGTTGTTGGCCTCGATGCAGCAACCTTGCAACGACGACCTCTTCACATGGTGGTGGCAAAGGGGAACCTCCCCCGTCTCAACGGCCACTGTATTGACGGAGGTCGCACCAGAGTCACGATCACTACCACACAGGACTTTCGCCAACAAAATATTTGGCAATTGGGTGGTCAGATCGCAGAACAAGGCGTGAATATGGAAACAGCATCACTTGTTGAACACGCTATACAAGAATTGTCCAAGATACTTCCAGCATTTGATCCCACTGGCACTCAGTGGTCCACCTACCGCGTCGACCGTGCTGAGGAACGCTTTCGTGGCCACAGACCAAGTGACGCATGCGTACACCGACGTGGTAATGTCATCACCGCGTGGCCAACAAAAATGGTTCTAGCGCCACGTTTGGCAGAAAAAGTAGTTACTTCACTGACCAATACCAGTTTATTAACGCCTGCCAACAGTATTAATATTCCTGCCCGTGATAAATGGCCTCGACCTGATATTGCAATGCCACCCTGGGAGACACCACTGCAGTGGATCACCAACGACTAGGATCAACCGGACTTCAGGTAAGCCCTATTGCTTTTGGTGCGTTCAAGATAGGACGCAACCAGGGCATCAAGTATCCAAGTGCCTACCAATTGCCAAATCAAGAGACTGCGAACAAGCTGCTTAATAACGTGCTTGACCTAGGCATCAATCTTATTGACACAGCACCTGCCTATGGCGTTTCTGAACAGCGCATCGGCGATGCTATTGCTCATCGACGTGACCAGTACATTCTTGCGACTAAAATTGGCGAGCAGTTCGCAAACGGTAAATCATCATATGACTTTTCTATGGCAACCCTTGTTTCCAGCATTGAGACAAGTCTTCGACTTTTAAAAACCGAGACTGTCGATCTGCTCCACATTCATTCTGATGGTAATGACATGGCCATACTCAATGAAACCGATGCTGTTGAAGCCATCAACACCTTCAAGACGCAGGGTAAGGCTCGCTTTATTGGCTTCTCCGGAAAAACCATTGAGGGCGCTCTCGCTTCATTGGAATGGGCGGACACGCTGATGGTCGAATACAACCAAGAACAAACTGAGGCCCGCCAATTAATTGACCAGGCGGCCAGTCAAGGGGTCGGCGTTTTGGTTAAGAAGCCCCTTGGAAGCGGGCACTTAGAGCCACAGACTGCGATCGAAGAAGGTCTCTCTGTACCTGGCGTCTCCACTCTGGTTGTGGGAAGCCTCAATGCGGCACACCTAGAGCAAAATCTGCAATGGGCTCGGGCTGCCCATTAACGTACACGCTTCCCTAACGTCGAAGCTTCAGGTGCATACCGACCTTCAAATTGTCAGGATCGCTGCCAATGACATCTCGGTTCATCTCCCAGAGCAGGCGCCATTGCCGCATTGAACCCAACTTATCCTGGGCAATTGTTGTCAGAGAGTCTCCAGATCGAACAGTGTAGATGCCAGGCAAATCCCCCTTGGGTGGGGCGGATGCAACGCGCCGGCCAGGAGAAGCTGGCTGGAGTTTTGCAGGAAGCGTAATCCGATGCCCAACCCGCATCCGCTTCGGATTGAGTCCAGGGTTTGCATCTAAGATGTCCTGCCAGCGCAGTGACGTACCGAACCACGCGAGAGAGATATCCGAGAGCGTGTCCCCTGGATTAATGGTGTAAAGACGCCCCGTGACTGCCGTGTTTGAAATCTCGATCGACGCACCTGGATTAGACACGACCGCTGACACGCGTCCGCCAGTTGTCTCAGAAACGCGACTGGTGGCATAATATTCCAATTCCGAAGCTGGCTCTTCGTCATTTTCAGCTGATGACACGATTTGCCATGTGACATTTGAGGAAGGTCCCCCCACGGTGGCCAACGCCACAGTCGGAGGCATGAGCGTTGCCAAAATCGGCGTTGCTGGCGGTATCACCGCCGCTGCTGGTACTGCCCTAGAATTTTCCAGCAATGTCGCATCGGTGCCGAGAATGGCAGCATCTTGCACTTGCCCTTCCGACATCTGAGGGTCCACTGCTCTGATAGGCAAATCCCCTTGAGGAACAAAGACCAGGAAATAAACCACAGCAAGCAACACAAGTGCTACTGCCAGGATCACGGTGAGCTTGGCGCCAGTCGTCATACATAAACTCCATTGTTGAACTACCCCACCGAAGTACTACATCGACAAGACAACCAAATCAGTCCAAAATAAAATGCTCGCGAGAAAACTCGCGAGCATTTTTGACGTTTCATAAAATGTATCAGACCAACTACCCGCTCGTAGCACTCAGCGCAGGTGGTGCCTCATAACCATCACCATCCACATCACCGTCAGCCTCTGGTGATGATGGGTTGCGGCGTGAAAAGACGATCGGTGATGCAATTGCAATTGAACTATACGTCCCTACCAAGATACCCACGAGCAGACAGAATGCGAATGGTCGAATTCCAGTGCCGCCGGCAACAAAGATAATCATGACTGCAAGCAGCGTTGTAAATGATGTCAACACCGTACGACTGACTGTCTGATTGATTGAGTTATTAACAACTGCAAGTGTTGGCAATGGCAACTTACCACGATTCTCTCGAATACGATCAAGAATCACGATTGTATCATTCAACGAGTAACCAATAACCGTAAGCAATGCAGCAACAACACCAAGATCAATCTGAACTGCCTCGAGCTGCAGGCCGCCGGAAGCGACCGTCTTTGCACCAATATAACCCGTCAAAGCAACTGCTCCGACCGTAATCAGCACGTCATGAACCAAAGCCACAATTGCAGCCAGAGAGTAGCGAAGTGAGCCAAAGCGAATCCAGATATAGAAAAGAATACCCAGGAAGCTAAGCACTACAGCAACAATTGCATTTGCCTTGAGTGTTCGGGCAATCGCTGAGGAGAAACTACTTACTTGCTCGAAGCTCGTCTCACTCTTCAACGCCTCGCGAATAATCTGCCACTCCATCAACGCCAGCTTTTTATCAACGATTTCAGTGCTGGTGTTCTCATAACTCATCTGCGGGTCATAAATCGTCACTGCAACTGATTGATAGCCCTTACCATCTTTTGCCTGATCTAAACCAAACACTTCCACCAACCGGCCTGAAGCAACTTGTGAAAACTCCGGCTGGCGTCGCATTCGATCGAGTCGTTCTTCAAGATCATCGAGCTGGACTGGTGGCGCAATGTCTTCGACAAGAACTGCCACGCCACCAAGCTCACCGCGAACTCGATCAGTTATATCGGGCCGGTTGATATTCTTCCCAAGCATGCGATTCGAAATACGGAATGTATATTCACGCACCGCTTGCTCTGCATCGATATTCTGATCACGAAAACTTAATGACGGTGAAATATCGAGCTCAGATGCAAACTCTTTAACTAAAGCGTTCTTGATCGCATTCGTAATATCTTTTTCGTTACTAATCTGAGGCGGATTCGCAACTTTCACTTGAAAGCTATCTGCCTCGACACCTTGCGGCCCTGATGTTGTCTGACCGACAGTCAGCACCTTTGCATTACGCATCTGTAGCAGAATACGCTGGCGCGTTTGCTCTGCCTCAGCTGTATCCAGCTTGGCTTGAGCTTCGCTCACCATCTGATCAGCCTCTGCCTTAGCCTGCTCCTCAGTTGCCTGAGAGGCCTTCTCTTGAGCCTGCGCAAGGGCTGCCTTGGCTTCCGAAACTGCTTGGTCTTGACTTGCTGGATCAGTGTCGCCTAAGGATTTGACACGCTGATTCACCGAATCAGGTCCGACATGCAGCATCAGGAGTCGATCTGAGGAGGCATCACCGTCTAATGTCGCCAGACGTGTGCGCATCGTAAGTGTGACACCGCCGCGGAATTCGGTGTCAAAAAGCTCGGCCCCACGGCTCACAATCAACACCACCGAGACAACGCCTGCACAAATACTCGCCGTCCAGAAAACGCCTCGAAGACGAACCCAGTTCACATTGGGGTGGAGTGCCCGCGAAAGCGCTGGCACCACCATTGGTAACATTCGAAGAGTCCGTATCCCCAGAGCAAAGGCATACAAAGTAAAGATGACTCGGGTCACGAAGAGCGCGGTAAAGAGCGTTGCACAGATACCAATTGAAAGTGTTGTGGCAAATCCTTGAACTTCAGCAGTCGCTGTTTTCCAAAGTACCAAACACACAATGAGATTCGTAATATTGCCATCGATGATGGTGCTAAAAGCTTTACGGTAACCCTCTCGAATTGCAGCGCGAAGATCATTATCGTTCTCTCTAAGTTCCTCACGAATACGCTCGTAGATCAGCACATTTGCATCCACTGCCATACCGATGGTCAACACAATGCCAGCAAGACCTGGCAATGTGAAGGTTGCATCAATCATCGACATCACGCCAAAGATGATCAGGCCATTACAAATCAGCGCCGCATCAGCAACCAACCCGCAGAAGAAGTAATAGAGAATCATGAAGATGCCGACAGCAATCAACGCAGCAATAAATGCCCAGGCACCGCGGGTCAAGTTATCAGCGCCTAATGAAGGCCCCAGAATATTGATAGAGATAGGCCGATCACTCAGCGCCGCTTCGAGTGAACCTGCGGCAAGAACTCGGGTCAGGTAATTAATCTCTGATTGCGAGAAGCTGCCTTGGATAATACCGCTGCTTGTAATCTGGCTATTGATGTTAGGTGCTGAATAAACGGCACCATCGAGCACGATTGCCATCGGCTCTTTGGTATGAGCACCAGTCAGTCGCCCCATTAACCCGGCACCACTTTGATCAAGGCGGAAAGACACAGCAGGACGACCGAGTTGGTCGCTGGCAGGCCCAGCGCTCAGGATTGACCACTGCTTATCGCCTTGATGGGTGATACTCTCTTGATCAGTGGTATAGAGCAGAAGATAGAACTGCCCATTACGCTCAGCGGCAACGAGTTGCCGCGTGGTTGAAAAATATGTTTCTGGATTCGCGAGCAAGCTCTGAAGCTCAGATGGCTTGTCATACCACTGCTTTAGATCTTCGATGGGGAACCAAGCGGCCACACGCGACTCGGTATTATCCGGCCCGCGTTCTTTGAGCTGTTCCCGCATCTGCTGAATGTTGACGCCCTCAGGCCGGCTCGACATGACAGCAATATAAAACTCCAACACACCTGCACCCTGAAGAAGACGCATCAGATCTTCTGGGTCATCAAATCCAAGTCGCTTCGATTGATAGGTATCAAACGATGAAACAAGATCGTCTAGTGATTGACCACCTTGAGCAGGTTGCTTGTCAGCGTCATCCGCTTTTGGTTTGGCATTGAGATGCGGGTAATCCTCAGAAATCGCCTTAAGTTCTCGTTCTCGTGGCGACGGCGTCATGATGGGCTGGCCAGCATCATCAGTCTGCCCACTATTACCCTTCTTCGTCGAAAGCTGAAGTGCTTTGGTAACCCGACCTCGATCGAGGTGCTGTGACAGCAACTGATCATAGAGATCCTCGAAGGTCACTTCTGCTGCGGCTGCCTGAGCTTGAGTTCGGCGCATTGTTGCAGCGTCAGTGCTGCTATCAGCCTGCATCGCTTGCAAGGATTCGAATGCCTCAGCTCGATCGTTATAGGATTGCTGCAGATTACGAATCAGATTACTTCGCTTAGATCCTGCACTTCCACCAAATTTCTCAACCAGGTTCCCTTGGCGCAATGCTTCATCAATCTCAACGGGATCAACTTCAGCCCGAGACATGAATGCCTCAAGAGCCTCTCGGTACGTATCCCCAAGCGCCTTGACCTCATCAGTCGGCAAGGGCATCACAATTTCAATACGACTACTACCCTGAGGCTGCATCGAGATATCGAACACACCATTGGGATTAATTCTCTTTTTGAGAACGTTAATGGTCTGATCAAGCATCTGTTGTGACTGTTGCTGCGTGACGTCTTCCGGCATCGCAACCGAATACACCAAGCTCACACCACCGCGAAGATCCTTACCTAATCGAATCTTCTCAGATGGTGGCATCAAGGCCCAAAAGCTACCGCCCACTATGACGATAATCAGGATGATCTTCCAACCCATATTCTGCATGATTTATCAACCGCTCACTTGGACGAATTGCCGGACGGTACCGAACCATAAACGCTCAAGAAACCGTCTCCTCCTCCAGGTCTTCGATGCTCTGCTCTTCTGCAATATCACTTGCGTCTAGTACTTGCTGCACAGACGCTCTTGCAAATGAGATTCTTGTATTAGATGACTCATCCACTTTCAATATGACGACTTCAGGTTTAATTTCCATGACAGAACCAATCACACCGCCAATGGTCTGGACGCGATCATGTTTTTGAATACCACGGAGCATGTCATCACGCTGTCGCTTCTGTTTTCGTTGATTCATGATTGAAAAGAAGAACAGCACGCCCAGTCCCAGCAACATAAAGATAAAAATGCCGCCACCGCCAAAGGCGCTTTGCGGCGCCGCGACTGGGGCTCCCGCTACACCTGGAGCTACTGCTGTACCACTCGCCCCACCTGCCGAAGGCGCAGCGCCCGGCGTCGGTACAGCAGCCGACATCACAAGAACGGATGGCATTTGATTTAGCAAACTAATCATAGAGAGGCTCGTTTCTTATCCTTTAGAAGGACAAAGCTATTTCGGGTTAAAACGATGCGCCGCAGGACGCATCCTCAATGCCAGTTAGGCTGGCTCATTCTGACATCCACGCTTCCGATCCAGGACCGGCCATCGCTCATAGAGTAAAGACCAGGAATCTTCCTTGATCGCCTCCCGGATGTCCAGCATGAGGCTCTGAAAGTGATGGATGTTATGCAAGCTGACTAAGATCGGGCCAAGCATCTCCTGGGCCATAAAAAGATGCCTCAAATAAGACCGGCTGAATCCACCCTCCTGATGGCCCGTAGATGGCCGACATGCCACACATTGGCAGCCTGGCTCAATGACCGACTGATCATGCCTACAAGCTGCATTACGGAGCCTAAGTGGGCCTTTACGGGTGAATGCATTGGCATTGCGGCCATTACGAGTCGGCAACACGCAATCAAACATATCAATCCCAGCCCTCACTGCGGCCAACAAATCAGCCTCATAGCCCACGCCCATCAGATAACGGGGCTTATCCGATGGCAATAGAGGTGCCGTGTGCTCAACGACTCTTCTTATCTCAGTTGGCCCCTCACCAACTGCCACGCCACCGATGGCATACCCGGGCAAATCGATATTGCAGATCGCCTCAACGCTCGCTGAGCGAAGATCCAGATCGGTGCCGCCCTGGATGATTCCAAAAAGAGACTGTTCTTCAGCGCGCCGATGAGCCAACACACAGCGCTCAAGCCATGCCACAGTCCGCTGATGGGCAATCTGGAGTCGCTGGGCGTGATTCACCTGATCTCCCCGGCCAACTGAGCCACCCATACGGCGTATGACACCCGCAGATTCCTGAGGGTCGACACTTGGCGGACAGTCGTCGAAGGCCATGATGATGTCTGCTCCCAGATTATTCTGGACGGCCATTGAAGATTCAGGGCCGAGATGAACTGATGCCCCATCAATGATTGACTTGAATGTGACCCCTTCGTCATCGACTGAATTGATATCCGCCATCGAGAAGGCCTGATACCCACCTGAATCCGTCAATATGGGCCCATTCCAGTTCATGAAGCGCTGCACACCGCCGCAGTCTCGAACCAGCTCATCACCAGGCCGCAGCATCATGTGATACGCATTATTTAGGACAATTTCACAACCCGCCTGGCGGAGCTGCTCTGGAAGCAGACCTTTCACCGTCCCACGCGTCCCAACAGCCATAAAAGCCGGCGTCGTAAAGGCCCCATGAAGTGTCTGAACCTGCCCCACGCGAGCATCGCAAGAATGACTTTGATGTTCAACTGAAAATGAAAGTGCCTGGGCCATGGCTCTACCACTCTTACGTGTTATCGCGACGACGATCAGAGGCTTCATGCAGCAAACGCTTCTCTTTGGACGTCAATGCATGAACTCCTTCACGTGAGATTTTGTCGAGGACCCGATCAATCTTGGCTCGATCAACAGTGCGATCTAAGCGACTACGTGACGTTGGATCAACACGCCCCAAGATGTCAAAGAAACCATGCAAGAGATGTGGCCGGCGTATGAAGTAAAAACCTGCAGCTGCGCCTCCAAGGTGAGCCGCTTCACCGCCTGCATTACCTTTGCCCAGCAGGACCCACACAATTGAGAGTATCACAAGGCCCCAGGCCAACTGGGCGAGTTTCATTGGAATGATAAAGAACAGAAGCACCGTCACCTTTGGTGCCAAGAACGCCCCAGCCAGCAAGACTCCAAAGACACCAGCAGACGCACCGATAAGCGGCGTATCTGTTGAATAAAACAAGAGCCCTGGCACATTGAAACCTGGCCACAGCAAGTCAACGATATAACCACCGAGATTAAGAAACAGGTACAAGATGGCGCCGAACATGCCACACAAAATATAGAACGCCAGGTAACGCTTACCTCCGAGGTAGGCTTCCACGATTGAACCGAAAAAGAAAAGTCCAATCATATTGAACAAGAGATGATTGAAGTCAAAATGTAGAAATTGAAATCCAATGAAGCGCCAAAACTCGAAGCCTAAAAAGCCACGACTCGTAGAAAAGTGCCCCCACTCCATCAACGGATTAACGGGCCTATTGCCGAGTACCAATTGGTACCCGAGTACCTGACGGGTCTGCCTTTCAATGATCGGATGTCCGTACCCAAGATTTCCCGGCGCTAACTCGACGGTACTGCTGATCTCATAATCAACATCATTAAGGCTCGGCAGCCCTTGCACCAATAGTATGGATCCCGTTGGGGCCCAACGTTTTAAACCAGCTTCTTCAAGTCCCAGACCAAGCAAATAGACGGCGACACAAATCAGAATCAACCATGTATTGACTGAACGCAAGCCTCTGGGGGAGGCTTGGCCAGGTCCGCGAGAAGTTGCGGACCGCCTTGGCCCAGGACTTCTCAAATAGTCTCGATCGTAGATACCCATACTAATAAACTGCTATTGCCTCAATTGAAGTCGAGTGACCATTCTTCGTAGATCCCATTCTACGCTTAACTGTATAACCCGGTGATCCAATCATCTGCCACCTGTTCTCTCGTCTTTGGCTCGCCGGCGATCCGTATCTTGTTGAAGCAAACGCTGCTCACGCGCGTTGAGTGAATGTAAGCCATCTTTGGCAATTTTATCCAGAATCAGATCGATCTTGTCATTGTGTGCCTTTTTCTTTTTCGCTTCTTGCGCTTGCTGAGCTGCAACACGGCGTAGCTTTCGTTCTGCTCCAGCATCGACGGGCTGCTCATAACCAATATCCAGCATTGCCTCGTCAGCCATCTCTAACTGCTTAAGAGTTTGCCAACTCGTCAGACCACAGAACACGGCAATAATGACAACGGTCCAACCACCGATATCGATGAACACCACGCCAAACACTCCGAGTGCGATTGCTGCTACCAAACCGATGCGGACAGCAAGACGCTTGGCATGAATGGCTGGCATACGTCGAGCAAGAAACAACTCTAGCAGTCGCCCACCATCAAGTGGATAAGCAGGTATCAAATTGAATACCAACAGCATCAGACTGACTAAATTGATTAAATATAAACCAACGTACACCCACGATAGGCTGATCACTGTTTCTAAACCCGTTCCTAAAAACGGGTTTGGCAAGGCCACACCCCACCACTGCCCCGTGATAAAACCGAGCAATGGAATCGTGACAATACAAATGGCAACATTGACCAGTGGACCAGCAATGACTGTCCAAAAACGACTCGACCAGTTGCTTGCTGGCATACATGAAGCCAGCCCACCCAGTGGCCACATCAAAATGTCATCTGCTTGCCCACCAGTCAGTCGGCTTCCCGCGCAGTGCCCAAATTCATGCGCCAAGACGACAACGAACAAACAGGCCAACATGGCCAGCATAATGCCAGTCGGCAATGTAAAACCACTGTCAATTAAAGAACGGATGAGTTCAAGAACAATGTAGATAATAAAGATCAAATGCAGACGTATGCGAATGCCTGCAATCGTTCCGATGCTGAGAGCCCAGCTCCAAATATCGTTAAACCGCGGTGATGAAGAACCACCACTGGCCCATTCACGGCCTTCCCAATTCATGGCGAAGGCTCCATCGACTCAAATCGTTGCAAAAACAAGAGACCCGCGAGCGTTTTGGCATCCTGCACCTGACCTTGGGACAGAAGCTGATCAATTTCATCGCGCCGCAACACCATGACTTCAATATCTTCTCCTGGCTCAAGCGCTGTCGAACCCGCTGTGAGGCCACGGGCAAGAAAGACATGCATCAATTCATCGGCAAAGCCTGGGGAGGTATAAAAGGTGCCCAATCCATCCCATTGCAAGGCCTGGTAACCAGTTTCCTCAGCCAACTCACGCTGAGCTGTTACCAGAGGTGCTTCGCCTGGCTCAAGCTTGCCTGCAGGAAACTCCCAAAGCCGCTGATCAGGGGCAATCCGATAGTTCCGAATCAAAACCAGGCGGCCATCGTCTAACTGCGGCACAATCATGACGGCTCCTGGATGGCGCACCATCTCACGCCGCACCGGCCTGCCCTGCTCATCAGACCATGTCGCCACTTCGACAGAAAAAAGCGTCCCATTGAAAGGACGCTCAATGTGTTTTTCTTGATTCATGGCCATCATCATATGCACGGATGCCGAAACATGAGCGCAACAACAGAAACCATCTCCTACACGGGAATGAAACAAGCACCAAGAGGTGACAGAAGAGGCTTAACCCGCGACGACAATAATGTCGACACGCCTCGATTTCGCCTTCGAGCCCTTGCCGCGATACGGCCCATAGCTCTCTATACCAATGCGGTCTGCAGGCACACCTCTTGATATCAAGTACTCGCTCACAGCAAAGCCGCGCTCGAAACCGAGATGCCAATTGGTCTTATGCCCACTCTTGCGAATGGGATCTGTATCGGTATGACCTGCAACTAGAACGTACTGGCCGTTGTAGTTGCCCTTGAGCAAGGAAGCGACCTGATCCAATGAACTTTTGGCCGCAGATTTTAAACGCGTGCTCCCTGAATCAAAAAGCAAGTCCGATGCGATCGACGCTGTGATCTGCTTATCGGTGACCTGAGTCGTCACACCAGGAATGGCATCAAATGGATTGGCTCCTGCTGCCTGGGGTTCAGCTGCTGGCTGCTGCCTAAGAGCACGAAGCTCTTCACGGAGCTCTGTAACCTCTTGTCGATGCGCCGAGTTCTCATCCTTCAGGGCCGTACGAAGTGTGCTCACCTCGTCCATTAGAAGAGCATTCTCGTCAGTTTTGTTTTGATCGCAACCAGTCAGTGCGCTTGCGCCAACAACAATTGCCAAACATCCAATCTTAGTTCTCCATAACATCCGCATGCGGTCAATTCCTTTTTTTAGCCGCCTGTAAAAAACAACAAGATCACTCCATCGACCCAGTTGTTAGAGATCACTGTCTAAAATCTAACCCCCCTCGTCAAATCATTACTCTGAAAGCCAGTACCCTCAAATTCCACTCGGCCCTGCCCCACCATTTCTGGCGAGTGAACTAGCTCAGCCTTCGGATATGCAATGGTCGGAAACATGACCATCCAAACCCGCTCAATTGGCCCCCGACAGATGATCACCACCAAGGTAGCGACCGCCAAATGTGGGCCATAAGGCAACTCTCGACGTGGTCGTTTAAACACGCCTGCAATCCCCATCGACACAGCCGCCCATGCAATGCCAGAAAACGGGGCGATAAAGAAAATCAGGATGGGATCAAACCAGCCAAGCACCGCTCCAACCGCCGCCAGAAGATGCACATCACCCAACCCAATTGCCTCACGCCCAAAGGCCAGCGTCCCGAAGATTCTTAAGGCCCAAACCACCCCACCGCCAACTAAATAGCCCAGGACGCTGCCGCCAATGGACTGAAGGATGACCGGTGGCACGAGCCCAGGGTTCAGACTGAGACCAACCACCAGACCAATGGCGAGCCCAATAATCACTGGGCAGAGGTAGAGGGTCTCGACACCCATCTCCCGCCTGGCAAAGGGATAATCGCCAAGGGTGTCACCTTCTTCTACATATTCGTGATAGTCCCTGAAGCTGTACTTCGTAATACCCAATCGAAGCAGGCACCAGGCGACAGCAACACCAAAGCAACCTCCCATGGCGATTGCGAACCAGAACCAATCAACCCCTGGCAGCGGCCATTGCTCAAAGTTACTAAAACGCCGTGAAGTCAGCGGCTGAATGAATGCTGCCACAAGACCCACCGCTGTAATAAACAGTGGAATCTGAATGGGAATGGTGTAGGTCCGGGCATCAATCACCGTCATGGCAATAAGCCCGCTGATCAGAAACGCGATGGCTAAAAAAGCTGGCCATGCTCGATAAAACTGATTGTAACTCCACCATGGCCCACCAATTTCACCCCAGAAGGCGGTCGAAGAGTCCACCATAAAGTAGATGACGTAGAGGCCAAGAAAAAGCAGTCCCACAATGAACTCAATGAGTGGGTAAACAGGACTGATCTTAACGTGACAAGTGCGGCATCTTCCCCTCACAATAAACCAGCCCAAGATCGGTAGGTTCTCACGAAAAAACTTCAGTTGAACACCACACACTGGGCAGCGGCTTGATGGCGTTGTCAGTGTGAGGCCTAACGGAAGTCGGTAGATCACAACATTGAGAAAACTTCCAACACAAGCGCCAAACAGAAATACAAAAATCGCCCCTGGAAGGAACATCAACAGTGAGGTTCCGATGGAATAGGCGATCACTTGATTCGTTACTCTCTTTCGACGGTTCAGCGAATGATGCCGCTGAATATTTGTTTACTTGGCTGATGTCGTGTCAGTACCAGGCGTCTCAGGTGTCACCTGCTGCAAACTCTGTTGCGCCTTATCAAGCACGGCCTGGCAACGGACAATCAACGTTTCACCGCGGCGGTGAGCTTCAAGACTTTCCTCAAGTCCAACTTCGCCGCCCTCCATGCGTTCAATAATTGACTCAAGCTCCGCGACAGCTTCTTCGAAAGACAGTGAAGAAGGTGACTTGAGCTTGCTTTTTGTCTTCTTAGATGTGGGCTTTGCACTACTGCCCATGTCAACATTCCTCTTTCTCGCTTTGCTTGACTCTCTTTGTGAGAGAGCAGAATTGTGGACCACGACCGAGAAGACCTTACTTGGATCCGTCAAACAGGTCCATTTGTGGGGGCGATCCCGACCTTCTTGGCTTTCTTGATCCCGCCCCCAAATCCACCGCCGCTGAGGCATCCTCTGCATGCTCGCTGCCAGTTGTTTTTTCAACCCGAGACTCGACTTTGCCCTGAGCCAGCCGAGTGGTCAGACGGGCGCCAACAGACAACCCTGTCGTGCTTCGAAGCACGCGCCCCTGTTCATCCTCGGTCAGTGAATAGCCACGAGCCAAGACGCGATTGGGAGAAAGTGCGTCCAATCGCCCAGAGGCCGCCATAACCCGATACTTACTACCGGCAATTCGCTGAGAAACAGCCTGACGCAGCCGCACCGTCGCGGTGGCCAGTTGCCCTTTCTGATCAGCAATCTGAGTCTTTGGTAAATGCCTGGCGAGCCTTGCCCGATGGTGGTCAAGTTGCCGTTGAGCATTCGCTAAACGGCGCTGCATCGACTGCGTCAGGCGGGATTCACATAAGGAAACACGTGACCGCAATGGCTGGAGTTGCCCCTGAGGATCGCGAAAAAAAGCATGCCTTGTGATTGCTGCCAGTCGCTGCTTACCTCGTTCAATCAATTGTTCAACAAGACGACGCAAACGCTGGGCATTGAATTCAAGCTGCTGCTGCCATGCATCACGCTCTGGCACCATCAACATTACCGCTTGTGTCGGCGTCGCCGCTCGCACATCAGCGACCAGTTCGATGATTGTTGTATCAGATTCATGCCCAATGGCTGCGACAATCGGTAAGTGGCATGCAAAGACCGCATCTGCTACTTGGCGTTCATTGAATGCCCAAAGATCTTCAACTGAACCGCCACCACGTGTCACTAAGATTCCATCGAGCCCACGTGCTTCTGCCTGGGCGTCCATTTGTGAAATCGCAGCAGCAATTGCTGGGGCTGCAGAGGCGCCCTGTACCGGCACATCAACGATGACCAACTCGACGCCCGCAAATCGTTTTGCTGCAGTACTAATGACATCTTGAATGGCGGCACTACCAGCACTGGTAATCACTGCAATTCGAGATGGAAAAGTTGCCAGCGGCTTTTTTATTGACTGTTCAAAATAACCTGACGCCCTCAGTTCTTTACAAAGCGCCTCAAAACGCTTTTGCAATGCACCGACGCCAACAGGCATGATTTTCGACACATATAGTTGAGTGCGACCTTGCGGTCCATAATGTGAAATCTGGCCGGTCGCAATCACCTGATCACCATCCTCAGGCTGTATGGTGAACGACCGTGCCACAGATGCCCAGGCCACACAGGAGAGTGTCGCCTCTTCGTCTTTGAGGGTGAAGAACCAGTGATTCCGACTGCTCAGATTGCTGATCTGGCCCACCACCTCCATTGAGGCAGGCAGACCAGAGGCTAGGGCGGACTGGATCAGCCCAGTGGCCTCTGAGACGGTGAACCTTGTCTCTGGCGGCTGGTTCGTCGTTTCGGATATCGGTCTGGTTGGGAACTTCATCTTTAAGCCATGGTTCTTCACTGGACGCCGGGGTTTACGCACGCGCGCATGATATCGTTATGAGATCTGAATTCGTCGTAGAGAACAATATGTCCATAAACCCACAACAGACAAGCTCCAGCACCCCCACTATTGAGCTGATCACGAGTGTTGAGTCAATTCCAGGGGTCACTGAAAAACAGGCCACTGAGCTGCGCCTGCTGGGCCTACGCTGCGTCGCTGACCTATTGCTTCATATGCCACTGAGATATGAAGATGTCTATGAGCCCTGCACGATTGCCCAGGTCAGTCAGATTGTTGAGCAGTCAGGGGGTGAGGCACCAGGTATCTTGACAACGACGGGCGAAATCGACCAAGTCCAGCTTCGGTTTGGCCGCCGCAAACGAGTCGAAGTCGAAATATCTGATGGTGATGGCAGCATGGTGGCGGTTTGGTTTAACACGCCCTGGATACATCGTCGCCTTCATCCTGCCATGCGCATTGAGGTCACTGGGCGTCCTAAATACCAAAAAGAGACACTCACGATCATTAATCCTCGCCTGCGTATTCTTGATCAGGACAGCGAAGACCAAGAATCTCCATTGACGGCTGAACAAGAAACAGCGCCAGAACATGCAACCCAGAGCATCATGCGCCCGGTGTACCCTGCTTCGGAGCGTCTCAAGTCGAGTGCTATTGCCGAAATCACGGGATCAATTCTCAGTTGTGCAATTGAGCGTATTGAAGATCATCTCCCCGACACATTCCGCAAGCAGCGATCGATGCCTCCACTCGCCGATGCCTATCGGATGGTCCATCAACCCAAAGATCAACTCGAGGTTGACGAGGGACGTCGGCGCCTGATCTATGATGAGTTTCTACTGCTTCAACTTGGCGTTTTTCTTAAACGACATCATCGCCAGCAAACACTTCGGGCCATTAACTTGGGCCGCTCTGAAGCTATTCATGAGCACATCCTGGCAAGATTTCCATTCAAGCTCACTGAAAGTCAAAACGAAGTCATCGAACAACTCTCAAGTGACTGCGGCCAATCAGTACCAATGAACCGATTGGTTCAGGGTGATGTGGGTTCAGGCAAAACCGTCATCGCTTTATACGCACTATTGCTCGCTGTTGCCAACGGTCATCAAGCCGTTTTGATGGCACCCACAGAGCTACTGGCTGAACAGCATAAGAGTCTTCTTAAGAGCTGGCTCGCAGACTCAAAAGTCCGCGTTGAACTGCTCACCAGCTCACTCACAACACGAGATCGAAACCACATTTTGAACGCTATTGAGTCTGGCGAGGTTGATATTGTGGTGGGGACACATGCCGTCCTGACCGATGATGTTGCTTTTCGATCCTTAGCCGTGGTGGTGACAGATGAGCAACATCGTTTCGGTGTCCATCAACGTGCTTCACTTCGAAGCAAAGGTGCTGATTCTGATTTAGTGCCACACTGCCTTGTCATGACGGCAACACCCATTCCTCGAACTTTGTCACTTACTATTTTTGGTGACCTCGATGTTTCAACCATTCGCGGCATGCCTCCAGGGCGGCAACCTGTTCAAACACTCGCCGTACCACCAGAAGCTGCCTCTCGGGTTTACACCCGCGTCGCTGAACATGTTTCTCAGGGCAGACAAGCCTATGTGGTCGTTCCTGTCATTGATGAATCCAACACTGGCCTGAAAGATGTTGCCAGTCATTGTGCTGCACTTCGCGATGGGCCTCTCGCAGGCCGTCGTGTGGAAGCAATGCATGGAAGGCTCAGTTCAATTGATCGCGATGTACTGATGCAAGAATTTCGCCAAGGCGACATCGATGTCCTTGTTGCCACAACAGTGATCGAGGTCGGTGTTGATGTACCCAACGCAACCATGATGATCATTGAACACGCTGAACGTTTTGGGCTCGCTCAGCTTCACCAATTAAGAGGACGCGTGGGACGCTCTGATCAGCAGGGACACTGTGTTTTGATCTCGCAAGCCACCACATCTGAAGCCATATCTCGCATCAATGCTTTAGTGGAAACTGCCGATGGATTTGTGATCGCGCAGCGTGACCTGGACATCCGTGGCCCAGGCGAGCTCTTCGGCGCTAAGCAAAGTGGCTTGGCGCCCTTCCGCATCGCTCAGCTACCCGCTGATACCGAGTTGCTGCAGCTGGCAAGGCGGGATGCCGCTGAGCTCGTCGAACAGGACTCACGCCTGACAGATCCAAGCCATCGCCTGCTCAAAAGACGCCTTCTGAAGGCCCATGGTTCAGCCTTGGGCCTTGGTGACGTCGCCTAACAGGCATCTTTACGATCTTCGGCGACAAGCATCCGGAGAAGTTAAACTCGTTGGTCATGTCAAAGAACCAAGAGATTGCCACGCTGTTTGAAGAGATGGCCGACCTGCTCGAGCTCACAGGCGCCAATGCCTTTCGTGTGAATGCCACGCGCAGAGTGGCGCGTACACTTGAAGAATTGCCCTGCGACATCGCAGAAATGGACAGCGATCCAAAACAGATCACCGCGATCGATGGTATTGGTAGCGGCAGTGCCGGACGTATCATCGAATATCTGGAAGAGAGTCAGATATCAGAACTCGATGCACTTCGTGCCAAAGTGCCAGCTGGCTTGAAGCAGGTTCTTCTTGTACCTGGCTTAGGGCCGAAGACGGTCGCGACGCTTTGGAAAGAGGCAGACGTCACAGATCTTGAATCACTGCGCAAAGCGATTGACAGCGGCGTGCTGGAAACGCTACCGCGCATGGGTAAGAAGACAGTTGAAAATATTCGACAGTCGCTCGACTTTGTTGCAACTGCAAGCACACGCTACCGGTTGGACCAAGGATTAAAAGAAGCAGAGCTAATAGTGGCAACGCTGGCAAGCACGCCCGGGGTTGAAGAGATGACCTATGCTGGTTCTCTGCGAAGAGGGCGCGACACGATTGGTGACGTCGATATTATTGCCACGACTTCAAAACCTGAGCTACTTGCTGATCGCTTTACCGACTTACCTGATATTGCAAAAGTCCAAGCCAAGGGACAAACCAAGTGTTCTATTCGCAAGAGCAATGGGCTCCAGATAGATTTGCGCATGTTTGAAAAGCATCTCTACGGCGCTGCGCTCCTCCACTTTACTGGCTCGAAGGAACACAACGTCGTAATGCGGCAACGGGCCATTGATCGCGGACAGCGACTGAGCGAATACGGCCTCTTTGAGGAGACTGATGACAAGGCGCCTAAACAAATCGCTGCTGCAAGCGAAGAGGCGATCTACCAAGCACTCGATCTTCCTTGGATTCCACCTCAACTTCGAGAAGATCGTGGCGAGTTCATCGAAGAACTTCCCAAGTTGATTGAGCTCGACAATATTCGGGCCGATCTCCATAGCCATACCATTGCCTCTGATGGAAAGCTATCGATCGAAGAAATGGCGAAGGCTGCAAAAAAGCGAGGCCTCAAGGTTCTCGCCATTACAGATCACTCCCGTTCTAGCTTCCAGGCCAATGGTCTGGATGTCGATCGTCTCAAGACACATATCGAGGCAATTCATGAAGCCAATGAAAAGATCAAAGGCATCACACTGCTTGCAGGATCAGAAGTGGACATCCATGCCGAGGGAAATCTTGATTACGATGATGACACCCTCGCCCTACTCGACATTGTTGTTGCCTCACCACATATGCCTGTCAAACAAGAACCAAAGGCAGCAACAAAGCGTTTGATAAGAGCGGTATCCCACCCACTGGTCAATATTCTCGGCCATCCCACAGCCCGAATCATTAACCGCCGCGCGGGGCTTGAGCCAGACATGGCCGCTGTCGCCGCAGCTGCTGTTGAGGGAAACACGGCTCTTGAAATCAACGCCAATCCCATGCGGCTTGACCTTCGAGATATACATGCGAGATTAGCCATGGAGGCGGGCTGTATGATAAGCATTAACACCGATGCCCATGCAGCTGAACAATTCGATCTGCTTCGCTTTGGAATTATGACTGCTCAGCGCGGCTGGGTCACAGCAGATCGATGTATCAATACTTGGACCAACGCAAGACTACTCAAATGGATTGCGGCAGGGCGCTAACAGCAATGACCACAGACCAACCGAACAACACCATGAAACCTAATCAAATTCACCACGGTGACAATCTCAGGGTACTCCCAGAGCTCACTCCTGAATCGATTCGCCTGATCTACATTGACCCTCCTTTTAATACGGGCATCCATCGTCATGGACTGCGAATGAAGGCACAGCGTGATAGTGAAGGCGATCGAATTGGATTCGGTGGAAATCGATATCGGACAGAGACCATGCGGACACATGGATATGCCGATCAATTTGAGGACTATCTTGGTTTCCTCATGCCTCGAATTGAAGCGGCACTGCCACTACTGACCCGTGATGGTTCACTGCTTGTGCACCTCGATCAGAATCAAAGTCACTATGTGAAGGTCGCACTTGACCAGCTCATGGGGCAAACCCATTTCATGAACGAAATCATTTGGGCCTATGACTTCGGCGGCCGCTCTAAGAATCGCTGGCCAGCCAAGCACGACACGATCCTCTGGTATGCCCGCAACCCCAAAGATTATGTCTTCGATCTTGAGGCGGTTGATCGTATTCCTTACATGGCTCCAGGGCTGGTTGGCCAAGAAAAGGCTCAACGCGGGAAGACGCCCACAGATGTCTGGTGGCATACGATTGTGCCGACCAATGGAAAAGAACGCACTGGCTATCCAACCCAGAAGCCTCTGGGTGTCCTCAATCGGTTCATTCAAGTGCATACGCAAAGGGGAGACCGTGTCCTAGACTTCTTTGCTGGCAGTGGTACGACTGGCCAGGCAGCCGGGCAGCTCGATCGCCAATTCGATCTCATTGATCAGAATCCAGACGCCATCGCCATCATGCGTGAACGCCTCAAGGGGTTCAAACCGGACCTGATTGCCCACCATATGCAATCCGATTCCACTGAATCCGCAGCCAGCGTCTGAAGTGATATCATCTCGCCTCTCAGGTGATCATCAAAGAGACACCCCTGACATGGAAACCTATGTTCGACTCACTTTCAGACCGAATTAACGGCGCCTTTCGTAAGATCTCTGGCCGCGGGCGGATTTCCGAATCCAACGTGCGTGAAGCGATGGACGATGTACGTACGGCGCTCCTTGAAGCCGATGTCCATGTTGATGTCGTTCAGGCATTTTGTGACGAGGTCCTCTTAGAGGCGAGTGGGCTCGACGTCACAAAGAGCCTCAAACCTGGCCAAGAGATGATTGGCATCGTCAATCAGCGTCTGATTGAGCTGATGGGGCCAATCGACAGTCATCTTCTGCTGGTTGACCCCCCACCCACCATCATCATGCTCTGCGGTCTTCAGGGTTCAGGCAAGACAACGACTTGCGGCAAACTCGCTGCTTATCTCAAGAAGCGAGGACAGAGCGTGTTGGTCACTGCTGCAGATCTACAACGCCCCGCGGCAGTTGAGCAGCTCCGTGTGGTCACAGATTCGGTGCAAGAGAATTCACCCGGGCAAGCAAAAATTGAGTTCTATGCGGAGCCAGATAAGTGCGACGAATATGGCAAGGCGGTTGGCGTTGCTGTTGATGTCTGCCGGCGAGCCGTCGCCCAAGCAACACGAGATAAAATAGATGTGGTGATTCTTGATACAGCTGGTCGCCTACACGTCAATGACGACCTCATGTCTGAGCTTGGCAGCATCCAGCGCACCGTCAAGCCACATCAGATTTTTCTGATTGTTGATGCCATGGCTGGCCAGGATGCTGTGAACTCTGCTCGCAGCTTCAACGAAAAACTTTCTGTCGACGGTGTCATTCTGACCAAGTTCGACTCAGACACCCGCGGTGGCGCGGCACTGTCCGTGAAACAAGTCACTGGCGCACCGATTAAATTTATTGGCGTCGGTGAAAAATCAGATGCACTAGAGGAGTTTCATCCTGAACGCATCGCTGGCCGCATCTTGGGGATGGGTGATGTCGTCTCACTCGTCGAAAAGGCCCAGGATAATGTTGATGAGGAAGAAGCCGAAGCGCTCGCCGCCAAGATGGCGAAGGGCCGCTTAACAATGGATGATTTCCTGAAGCAGATCCGCAGCATTAGGCGGATGGGGCCAATGAAACAACTTCTTGGCATGCTGCCAGGCGTGGGCTCGGCGTTAAAGAATATCCAGGTTGATGATGATCAATTAGATCGCATTGAGGGCATCGTCCATTCCATGACGAAGCCAGAGCGAGAAGATATCAAGACTCTTAACAAGTCTCGAATCAAGAGAATCAGCCGAGGCTCCGGCACGAGTATTGGCGAGGTCAACAAACTCACCAAGCAATTCGACATGATTCAAAATATGACCAAACAGATGTCTGGAATGGGCGCAGGCGCTAGAGCGCAAGCCATGAAAGATCTCAGTCAGTCAGATGCGGGCATGATGCCCGGCCTTCAGGGCCTTCCCGGAATGGGTGGTCGTGCGTCCACAAAGACGTCAAGCCGCAAGCGTGGTTTTAAACAACGCAAGAAAAAACGGTAGTCACACCTTCTTGCCACGATCGCGTGGATGCTCCAGTGGCAGTGGATCGGTAAGATCCCCTCTTGCCCAAGCCCGCACTCTTGGCAGAAAGACGTCAGCAATAATGATCTTGAGGCAGGCCGCCACTGGAATCGCCAAAAGCATTCCATAAACACCTAATACTGATCCACCTGCTAATACCGCCACAAAGATTGTGACTGGATCAAGCTTGGTTGCTCGGCTACCTAACCATGGTGTGAGAATCCATGCTTCAAGTGTGGCAACAATACACCAGACCACACTTGGCCAGAGCACGATTTGCCACCACTGCATTCGCTGCGCTTCATCCAGACCCACTTGATCTACAAAGAGTAGAGCGATCGCAATTGGTAAGCCAACAACCCCAAGATAAGGAACAACCCAAATGAGACCAATTGCGAGTCCGAGCACGATGGCGTACGGCACACCGCACATCATCCAACCAATCGCCAGCAAAATACCAATGATCAGGGCGATGATCAGGCGAATACGCACAAAGCTGGCAACAGCAAGATCCATCTTGTGAACAAGATCCATGGTGTGATCTCGTCGACTAATCGGAATAAGCTCCGTAAAGAATCGCGTCACGCTTGGATACCACATACTGAAGAAAAAGAAGTAAAAAGGAATCAACACCAACAGAAACCCGATCCAGATAACAATTCGAAGCACGCTCCCAAGTGCCTCGCCGGTTGTTTGAACCCAGGTCACCCAAGCCCATGGCCCCTGGTTCTCAACCTGAGTCGTCACATTGTTTGAAATGGAGGCGTCTCGAATATGAAGATCAATCAAGGCATTAAGTTGCTGGCGGTCCATCTCCTGAACACTGGTGCTATCAGTCAGCCCAGTGGCCGTTGTAGCTTGCTTGGTAGCTTCTGTTTTCTTGCGATCTTGATCCGAGTTATCCGAAGACTGGCTTGCTAATGAACTTGTCTGGGTTGCAGTACTACTTTCTTGATTGCCTTTGTCATCAACCAGACCACGTTTGTCCGGATCGCGTTTGGTCGGCAAGTAATCAACGACATCCTGAAATTCTGGCTCGAGTCCCTCTGGGGCATACTCTTGCACGAGCCGCGACAATCGATCATGGATCGTTCCGCTTTCAATCGCACTGATAAACGACAACGTTTGCCCTAATAACAACGGAATCACCAGAAACATGGCGACGAGAAAAATAATGATGCTAATGACCAGTAGCACCGTAATCGCGGCAATACGATTCAAAGGAATCCAGGCCGTTCGAGCTGCCCAGCGAATGAGGGGCTCAAAGAGGTAAGCAAGTAACAAGGCAACTAATAACGGAACGGTCACGCTCCGCATTTCATAGCCGACCCAGATTGCAATGATGATTAAAGCCAACCAAAGCAGATCTCTGATTGGTTGAATCTGCCAGAGATGCAACATCGCCACTGGTTCAAGGAGCGGCGCATTCTCAGCGTCATTAGAGCCGATGCCAACTTCTGATTGAGGTTGTTCAGGATCAGCCCCAGGAGGCGTCGGCAGGTCAGTCATGGCCAAGAGCCTAATGGGCACTGCCGCTGGCGGCAATAAGGCGATCTCTTAATCAAGCCTGATGCACACCAATTGCGGCACCCAGAGAGAGACGCTACACACTCATTTTGATATTGAAACTGCCCAGAGACCCCGGTACAGAGCATCAACCGGCACTAATCCGATCAAGCAGGGCGTCGCGGCTAAATGCCTCATCAAAGTCATAGACACTGCGAAAATCTTCAAAGTCATCTTCATCAGTATGGCTCATCAGTCCCGCATCGATCATGGCAAATACGATCCGACCGAAGTCATCGGTCCGCTCAATCTTCCAGTGATCCATAACTGCTCGTGCCATCAGCCCATACTTACGTATCGCAAAGTCACGAAGGCCTAAGCACAGCTGCTGCCCACTGACATGGCGTTCCAGCTCTGGCAAGTGTTCATAGTCTTTATGAATTCGAAGTGTGGTGAAGTGAAGACCTTCACGAATGAAGTCAAACGCTTCAAGGGGATAGGGACCAGCTCGTCGCATTACCATTTCCCAGTCAATGTAAGCTTCCTGTTGTGGCATATTGCTAGAGTCGCCTCCGATTCATTCCGACAATCCTATCGGCTGTCGGGCAAGTATTCCCCTAAAAACGTTCAACAAAGTGATTTGTGGGCTGAACTAGCGATTCACAGTCACAGAAACGTTTGGGTTGCCAATGATCGAAAAACGAAGTTTCCTCTTCTTCCATGAACCTACCTGTCCCAGACCGACACGGGCACTGGCAGCAATTAGATGCCCAGGCAAAGCTCGTTGTCTCACTTTCTCTATAAAGAGTATAGGACTGAAATCACCCGCGCGCCTCCTTCCTTTTTGCGGGTTTGTTAACAACAAGCCATCCAACGTCCGATCAATTTTTAGGGCCTGAGACAACTTTCCAGGCCCATTACACAGCTCCAGCAGCAATTTTGACACATTTTTAGGCCTTCCTGGCGTCTCGAGCCCCTCCTGAATCAGGTCAAATTTCCTTCCCCGGGATCGTGCCATCTCCGTAATCCCCTCCTCTGGCTCGAGAGCACGAATGAGCACCGCTGCTGGTTCATCTGGGCCACCACAAACCACATTGACACAGTGATGCATCCCGTATGTGAAGTACACGTAGACATGACCACCTGACAGGTACATTGATTCATTACGGGCCGTTCGACGCCCACCGTATGCATGACTCGCTCGATCTTGAACGCCCACATACGCTTCGGTCTCAACAATGAGGCCGGATCGGCGTACCCCGTCGACAATTCGGACAAGACGTTGTCCTAACAAATTCCGCCCCAACCTGATGGCATCGACTGAACAGTCGATCTCACTAACTGCCAAGACGCAAGCTCCCATCGATGTCAGCATTTTGGGGCGGTAAGACCCAGACTGGTTGTTCATCACCAGCCAACACATCCTGTAAAGCTTCATGCCCAATATGCTTGACACCAGGAATCGCAATCAACCCGGCCACAGGCCCCTTATTTAAGAGGACCAGTGAAGGATCAAGGTGCAATCCCACAGCACCGTTGACGGTTGCCATCTGGAGAAGCCGAACTGGGTCAATCCCATCACGCCTCCAAAGGAAACGCATTTCATCCAGAATGCTAATCCGATTGGGCGTATCAAGACAAAGCAGGCTGTCTGTGCCTAACCCAACACGAATACCACGCTCTACTAATTCGCGATATGGGTGATTCTCCGGCTGGCCATCAGGATGTCCAAAATAAGCACTGGCCCGCGGACAATAAGCAACCGTGACAGGCCAACGGGCTAACAAGTCACAGGCATGCTGATCGAGATAGTTGACATGCGCAACCACACAGGGCGCCCAGGACAAGACCGATGAAAGAGACTCGACGGGATGGCAATTTTGGGGCTCGATCGATTGATCCCACTTCCCCAACCGATGCAGGAGTTCAGCAAATGGCCCCTGGGCCCGCGCCACAAAGTCGAATTCGGCGCGCGTCTCGGACAGATGCGTAGCCATCGGTACCCGAAGCTGGGCGGCCGCTTCATAAACTGACAGCCCACAGGAGTAAGGAGCATGTGGCTGAGCACCCAACTTCATACCAGCGCCGCCAGGTTCTCTCGAATCACTGTCTGAGACATTCGAATTGGTCACCGTTGCAGCAGCGGCCGAGGCGTTGATGCGAGTAGACAGCATATCCACGGCTGCCTGGGCATAAGATCCATGCCCAAAAACCTCCATATAGCTCACCCCCAGCAAGCCACTATTGAGTAACTGCTGAGCCGCCACTGCCCTGCCCAAACCGGCAATATCGCCAACGGCAACAGTGCCGCCGGCAAATGCGTAGCTCACGCCTAGATCAACTGAAGCCGCCAAAGAAGACTCATCTTCAACACGTTGATCCCGAACGAGATCCACCCAAGAGACAAAGTCCCCGTTAAAGGGCACTGGCCCAATATGCGACAAATCCAGATGGGTGTGCAAGTTGACAAGCCCAGGCATCAATAAGCTTGAACCGAAATCCTCTCGCTCAAGACCCTCAAGACTCTCAAAGTCACTGATTGGGCCCACTCCCAACACACGGTGCCCGTCGATCAGTACGCCTCCGGGTGATGCCAAAATGCCACTGGCATCTGCCACTGCGGCTGCGGTAATGAGTCGTCGCATTCCATCACTCCTGATGATATTCAGAGATCAATTGAGATAGCATGTAGCATATCTCTGACAGGCCGTTACACTAGGGGCAGAAGAAATTGTGCTCGCTTTTATCGACCCAAGGATGAACAGAAAGGGCTGAGCTATGCGCCATACATTCATCATCGCATTAACCGGAACAATTGGAAGTGGTTTTCTATTCGCTTCCAGCGGCTGTGTCCAACAGGACAAGTACGATCAGCTGCTCAAATCTTACCGCTCGACGCAGGAGCAACTTGTCGCGTCAGACGAGGAACGTGATGTTTCTCGAGCCAACGCAGAGACGCTGCGTCGACAATTGGCTCTAGCGCTTGATGAGCTTGATCAATCTGGTCAACAAATCGAGTCGCTCCAGTCAACGGTCAACGAACACGCTGTGAGTACAGACCAGGCCCTGGCACGTATTAGCCAGCTTGAGTTTGGGAAGCTGCCAGCAGATGTGAGCGTGGCACTTGAAGCCCTTTCACGGCAATATCCTGATCTCATTCTGTTTGATCCACAGCTAGACATGCTCAGACTCAAGAGTGATGTCACGTTTTCACCTGGCAAAACAGCGCTCACTGAAGAAGCAAGAACAACGCTGATAGAAATAGCGCATATTCTTTCTACTGATGGTGGACAACAACTAGAGGTCACGGTCGTAGGTCATACTGACGATGTGCCGATTAGTGCGTCACGGAATAACCACAAGACAAACACCCATCTGTCTGTACATCGAGCAATCTCAGTACGTGACATCTTGGTAGAAGGTGGCGTCAGCCCACAGAACGTCATGGTTGCCGGGTTTGGCGAAAATCGACCGTTGATTGCCAATGAAGTTGGTGGTACACAGGCAAATCGCCGTGTTGAGATTTTCTTAGCACCAATGGCCGAGCCAATGACCAGCATGGGTACAACCACTGAAGTGGAATTTGCTGCAAATGAGTCAACGGCAATTTCCAGTACTCCACAGGAGAGTGATTCCAGTAACGAACCGATGAAGTAGACTTCAGTCGCAAGGAAAACGTCCATCCGGTGATGGCCGGCCTATGATGTACTTCTAGCTAATCGTTTGACCAAGCTAGATAGGATTATGAGCCCATGCGACGAACGCCCTCTTTTACTTTGTCACTACTGGCTCTCTTTATCACAACAATGATCAACAGCTCCGCTTCTAGCGGAGCTGTTGTTGAATTGGCGATTCACAACAGCGCTCAACCAAATCAGACGGCCCCTGCGACTGCCGCACCCACTCCGGCTGAAGAGATCATCCCAATACCTGTACCTCGGGTGCCTCTGATACTTGAGAATCGACGAACACTACATCTCGACTTCAGTGTCCAACTCAATGCCCTCTACGATACGGCGGCACTGAGACTGCAGAGAAGAGAGATAAACTTCATAATCGCTAACCAATTCAACAATATCACGCTGACCAATGCCCTCATACTGATGCCATTGTTGACAAAAGCACCCACCAGCCAAATCTTGACCGAGACACTGACAACCACATTGAATATTGGGGGCCGTGCTCAGCGTCAGATAAATCAACTGACCAAAGTCACCCCCAACTACCTTTATGGTGATGACCTACTCGAACTATCGATTCCCCAAGCCGATACAACGAACTTGACTTGGAAGTTTTCAATAGATGTTGATACCTACTCGACTTATGTCGATGACGCAGAACTTTACACACTGACCTGGCCAAAGAAGTATCCCACTGATGTAATCGAGGGACTCAAGCCGCAGCTGTATATTGAGTCTGACCGCCAAATCTTCCAAGACGCGGTAACAGAAGTGATGGGAAATGAACTTCGCCTCACCGCTCCATACTTGGTCGTCAAACGTCTACTGCACTACTGCCTCAAACATTCACAAGTAAGCGGCAGCACAACCTTGCGCGGCGTGGCTGCGGATGGGCGAAGTGTCGACAGCATCATTGGCATCAATGTCAAAGGTGCCGTCTCGATGACTGAACACCAGGGCCTGGGCACTGCCCCAGACCTTGTCTGCCTCTGTATCGCTACACTTCGTGCAGCAGGCATTCCTGCAAGACCAGTCATAGGCGTTGAAAAAAAAACCGGCATCAAAGATCGAGTCGTTTTCATTGTCTGGGGCGAGTTTTATCTCAATGGATGTGGGTGGATCCCATTCGACCCTGAACTCATGCGCCGCAGCGGCGTGGTAAGTCATTCCATCCAGTCAAAGTGGAAGGGTCTTGGCTCTATCAAAGAACTTAACACACGCATACCGTTGGGGTACTACTTTCAGCCACCTGGGCGAGCGACCATTCCATTTGCGCCCGCTGTGTGGGGATGGCTACCCTCACCACACAACAAGCTTCAGATGCCTGCGATTATCAATGCCAAGCTCTATACGGCTACACAACGCGGCCCTCGCCCCTAATGGACTATTGATTCAATGATGGACCAAGGCCCTAGCGACCAAGATATTGAACGCTTTAGCGACGAAACTGGCCGCTGCCCAAACTGTGGCATAGAAGTATGGGATCAGGCAGAATTCTGTCCGGAATGCGGCGATCAAATTGGCAGCGACATCTCTCGCCGAGCGCCACTTGATCACGATATGCGAAACCGCATCTTCATTCTCATTATTGTCCTCATCATTGTCGGATTTGCATTGATCACGATCTTCTAAGTGACATCCTGTTATTTCGACTACCGACATCACGCAATAAACCATCAAGTGACTTCATCTGCATCACTAACACGTGCACGACACCATCCCTGCGCTCAATTTTACCCCAAACCAAACCTGCGACTGCATGCCGAGCAGCCAAACGATTGGACTCGTACACATCAGGACGCAACACCAAATTGACGACGCCATACTCATCTTCCAATGTAATAAAAACAACGCCATTGGCTGTCGATGGTCGCTGTCGCAACAATACTAAGCCAGCCACGATCACACATGATCCATCAGCCATTTTTTCTTGACCTGCCCCTTCACTGACAACTCTTGAATCTACACATCCTCGCTCATTTAACCAGTCCCGTATAAATGAAATTGGATGCGATTTCAGTGACAACCCTAATGATCCATAATCATCAATCACCTCATCAAATGCGGAACATTCTGGCAACGAAACCACCGCTGGTTCACGCAAAGATGTATCAGCAAAGATTGTGTTATTGACACTCGAAAAACCAACTCCCAATCCACCAACCTGCCACAACGCCTGCCGTCTGTTCAAACCCATCGAATTAAAAGCATCAGCCT
The DNA here is from genome assembly GCA_029268515.1 of Phycisphaerales bacterium. Taxonomy (NCBI): domain Bacteria; kingdom Pseudomonadati; phylum Planctomycetota; class Phycisphaerae; order Phycisphaerales; species Phycisphaerales bacterium. The sequence continues at coordinate 83,838 of JAQWNP010000020.1, forward strand.
TTGCTAATGGACGAAGTTGTGCCCCACCAAGACCTGCCGCTCTTGCTAAGCCCACAATCCCAAATCTATCTTTTGCCTCATTAGCTCGAATCGCCTCAATGACTGCCTCAGCATCTTTACGTCGCAACCCCTTCACCAATCGCATACCCAAACGAATCGCCTCACAACCATCATCACAAACCTCTAATGTGCAATCCCACTGGCTACGCAAAATATCAACTGAAAGTACTTGGACACCATGCGACTTAGCGTCACGAATAATCTGAGCCGGAGCATAAAATCCCATTGGCTGGCTATTAAGTAATGACACCGCAAAAATTGCTGGCTCATGACACTTCAACCATGCTGACACATACACGAGCAAAGCAAAGCTTGCTGCATGCGATTCTGGAAAACCGTACTCACTAAAACCCTTAAGCTGATCGAAGCAACTATCTGCAAACGATTTCTCATAACCACTTTGCAACATCCCTTCATGAAAACGTTTTGCGAACGCTTCCATTTGATTTCCTCGACGCTTCCATGACGCCATTGCCCTTCGTAATTGATCTGCTTCTCCGGGCGTAAAACCCGCCGCCACAATTGCCAAAGACATCGCCTGCTCTTGAAAAAGCGGCACGCCTAATGTTTTTTCTAATACACGTTGCACCGCCTGGCTTGGGTATACCACTGGCTCCTTCCCCTGCCGGCGCCGTAGGTATGGATGCACCATCTGTCCCTGGATCGGACCTGGACGGACAATTGCCACCTCAATTACCAAATCATAGAAACACGATGGCTTGAGTCTGGGCAACATTGACATCTGCGCTCGGGATTCAATCTGAAATACGCCCACAGTATCGGCTCGACAAATCATGTCGTAAACAGCTTTATCTTCTACTGGCACAGTCGCCAATGACATCGACTGCCCTCGATACTCTTTGACGCTATCAAAACACTTACGAATGCAGGTCAACATCCCCAATCCAAGTACATCAACTTTCAACATTCCCATCGCATCAATGTCATCTTTATCCCATTCAATGACAGTTCGATCGCGCATAGCTGCATTTTCAATTGGAACCAACTCGCACAACGGGCGATCTGTAATAACAAATCCACCTACATGCTGCGACAAATGACGAGGACTTCCGATTAAGGATTTGGCCATCGTGATAAGTCGGCACACGCTAGGATCAGCGGGATCAACACCTGCCTCTGCCAAACGACTCTCAGGTACATTATTCGACTGCCACCAATCACCACTCTTCGCCATTCGATCAATACAGGCTTCTGAAAACCCTAGCACTTTACCCACCTCGCGAACGGCACTCCGCCAACGATAGGTAATAACAACTCCCGTCAGAGCTGCTCGCTCACGTCCATATTTACGATAGATGTACTGAATTACTTCTTCACGGCGTTCATGTTCAAAGTCAATATCAATGTCAGGAGGTTCATCACGCTCCCGACTAATAAAACGCTCAAACAACATGTCAATTCGCTCTGGATCAACTGATGTAACCCCAAGACAAAAGCAAACAGCTGAGTTTGCTGCGGCCCCACGGCCTTGACACAAGATTCCATGCTCTTTTGCAAATAACACCAAATCGTGCACTGTCAAAAAGTATGATGCATAGCGAAGCTCTTCGATAAGACTCAACTCATGAGCCAAACGGTCACGCACCACACCCGTTACACCCTTTGGATAACGATGCTTGGCACCCTGCTCGACCAGATATCGAAGATACCCATGAGGTGTCTGCCCATATGGAACCACCTCTTTTGGGTATTCATATTTTAGTGAATCTAAATTAAATTCTAGAGAGCGATGGGCAATCTCAACCGTTCGAGATACCGCCGCCATGCCATCACGAACTCCCAGAAGCCTTTTATATAAAGAAACCATCATCTCAGCCGACTTCAAATGACGCTCAGAATGCGCCCGCAAACGAAAACCAGCCTGCTCCAACGTACAACCATAACGAATACATGTCACTACATCTTGCAAAGCCTTTCGCTCAGGAACATGATGCACCACATCATTAATTGCTACTAAACGAATACCAGCATGCGAACTTAATGATCGCAACTGGCTCATCCACTGACGATCATTGCCATTCCAGCCAACACAAGCACCCAACGACAATCGATCATCAACAAACGTTCGCTTCAGGCCTTCTAGCAATTCAAGAAAACGCTCACCTAAGACTGGAGGCGGCAAAATAACTGCCAACAACCCTTCATTAAAAGCGATGAGATCGTGGGTCCATAACAGGCACCCCCCTTTAACCGTGCGGCGTTTACCTAACGTCAACAAACGACACATTCGGCCATATGATTGAACATCCGTGGGATACAAAAGAATTGAACAACCACTTGCCTCTGGGCTTATTCCTTGAATAGTTTCTCCATCAAAAGAAGGACCAACACTATCTAGCAACGAAATACGTGTACCTACCACAAACGGAATGCCTGCACGCTTTGCTGCAATGTGACCACGGACCACACCAGATACGGTGTGCATATCAGTTAATGCGATGGCATCATGACCCAGCAACGCCGAGCGATCGACTAACTCATCAGGATGACTTGATCCTACGAGAAACGAGAAATTACTGGTGACCTGAAGCTCAGCCCATTTGGATGACACGTCACGCCCACCATCCATGCAAGTACCACAAACCATCTTCAATGAGATTGGACCCATTTGTTTGAGTCCAAAATATCCATAGCCAACAACCTGACGCATCTTGAACGCGAAAATAAAAACGCCCGCGAGGATTACCAAAACCTTGCCACCAAGCCTCTGAAATGACTTCAGGGCCATCGCTTAAAATGCATTTTGTTTCAATGCCACGCCAACGCCAATGCTGAGGAACACCACCATCGCTGAACTTTAGAACCTCAAGCAATTCAGGAGATTCAAGCATTAATGAAGGGCGGAATAGCTTGTTATCAAAAATGTCACCTTCAACATCTACACTTCCTGAAGCATCAAACCATGACACATTCTCAGGAAGATGAGTTGCAACCGACTTCATTGACCACACGCAATCATCGCCCACGCGACTACGCAGACTGTCAGCAAGAAATCCAACATCACCTTTTAAAAGACTGCCACTAATACAAGAGCTACCGAAACCATCTGCGCCACCTACCAACGAATCCTTTTCTAAAAAGGCTCCTTGCTCGTAGGCCATTAGTTCCCATGACAATACTTGAATGATGATTTCTTCAACACCACCAGAGCCTCCTCCAAAATTATTTTCCTTACAAAAAAATTCTAATGCCTCAAGCTCTAATCGCAGCAAAGACCACCAATGCTCACCATCACAAACTGGCTGGCTCACACATAATTCACGGCGGATTTCTAATTCATCTGAACCAAGGCATAACAACAACAAGCGAACTGCTCCACGTGAACGCTCATGCAATACACACGACAGCTCTTTACATAAATTGTGCACCACGCAACTCATTGTTTCCAAAGACGAAACTGGACCAGAAAAACGCTGCGACACATATGGCAAGGCATCGTCATCAAGCCATGTCACGACCTCAGCACCGATACCTAATGCCTGATCTAAACGCCGAACCAACGTCAAACCAAATCGATCTGCCAGCTCAGCTTTAGGAATACCCCACAACATTCCTATGTCATATAGTCCGACCTCATGCAATGAAGCAACACACGTCAAATCTAAACGCAAAGAAGTCACTGGACATGAACTCAAAAAAGAACGCTCACCACCAGGCTCAACACACTGCCCACCTTTATATCTCGACGCGGCCCACGCACAACCAATTGTTCCCGCACAGCCAACAAACGAACGCACGCAAAATCTTTCAAGTGATGTAGCTATTTGCTCAACCATCACCGACATTCCTCCAAACAGATGCGTACAACCTGTCACGTCCAAAATAAGACCTTCACCACATGAGGGACTCTGGTCAATCATGACTCGTGGCGAATAACGTTTGGCCCACCGCGCCAAACGAACCATCGCAAGCGCATCTTGCCGCTCGTCCAAGGTGTTTATAAATAGTTCTTTGTCGCGATCGCCAATCAAAGTCCGAGCATGAGAAACTGACATCCCTGGAACAATGCCCAACTGACAAGCTTTTTGGCAACATCGCACCACTTCATCTTCTAAACCAGCGATGACTAACAGCACGATTGTTTCATTTGACAACCGTTTCCGGCGACGCATTACATCAACTGACCAGTCAGGCAACCACACGCAAACCATGCGTTTCATTGCAAAACCCCTCAACAATACACCCTTCTGTATTTATCATCGAACGAAAACCAACACCACAACCTTTCATACGCATTAACTCAATACGCCACCGCGGGCAATATTCCTGACTTTGGCACCATGAAACACGCCAACGTGTTGATGCTGCAGATAAAACTCCATATTCATTTGGCGAACGAGCCAATAAACATAATCCCCCACCTTCCTCGGCCGCGAGCTGTAAACGACGACTTGCGGCCATACTTAAACCACGACCATCAGCGATCACAACTGAAGCTGAATGACATCGCAATGCCATCTCAACAGCCCAGACAAAAACGCCTTTGCTGAGACTGGCTTGATTTCCTAAATCGACAAACAATGACAATCTTCGCACTCGATTTGATAGCAGCCGTGCATATGGCCACACACTGCGACCAAACCAAATTGCAACCCCTTTTCCTAAGGCGCGCTCAACACAATGACTCAATACAGCCAATGGTGGTGCCCAAGGTTTCACTTGCGATGTACTACTACCAAAAACCCCAAACCACTCATGCAATCGGCCCCGACACAATCCACCACCTAAAAGCTGGTCAAAGACATCCCAGCCAGTACTCACCCGCGCAAGACCATCATGATCTTCACGCCCGACACCACAGCAAGAAACACCGGCTTCAATAGACTGCACCCGCTCAACCAACCGATCCAAAACTACGGATCGACCACGCACACCAGCCATATCGCCTGTCATCACAGCCATCTTTTTATGTTAGGGTTTTATTCGGTATCCTGCAAGGGCTCTAAAACCCCCGGCCCCTCAAAACCTACATGGTTCATCTGTGGACTGACCGGGTATGCCTCCATCGCTAATTCATCAAATGGCTGGGCAACCCTATCAATTAATGCCTCAACATCAGATACCTCAGTTATTTCTGGATCAAGCCACTGACTAAAATCTGAGTCATTGAGAATCACAGGCATTCGATCATGAATTGCCCCCATCAACCTATTTGGACGTGTTGTCAAAATTGAGAAGGACTCAACCACATCTCCTGAAAGATCTGCCCCAGCTTCCTCAAATAGCCCCCCAACTTGCCCTAAATCACCCTGCCAGCGCTCCCAAATACCGGCAAATGCAAACAACGAACCGCCATGCATGCGAATGCAATAGGGCTTTTTGATACCACTCGACAATTTCTTCCACTCAAAAAATCCATCAGCAGGAACTAAACAACGCCTATGACGAACCGCCGAGCGAAAGGCTGGCTTCTCACAGACTGTTTCAGAGCGAGCGTTAATCATCCTTGCGCCAGCCTTCACATCCTTTGACCAAGATGGAATCAAACCCCACCTTAAGCAATCTAAATGTGGCCCAACTCCATCCTCTAGGGGCATCTGGGACGCACGAACGACTGGCATCATCTGTGTTGGCGCTACGTTATATCGCGACGTCCAAATAAAACCCGCCCCAAGCCCAAAGAGGCTTAGGAGAGCCGAACTATCAACTGTCAAGCAATACCTACCGCACATAACCATCACCATAACGACTCAGTAATTTGATCCAACGAACATTCCTTTAGATCCTTTTGACCTGAGATTGCGTATTACTCTTCAGAGCCCTCTTGACCGAACCGAAAGAGACTCTGAACCTGGCTTGAAATGGCACTCAGAGATGCCTGTCTATTGAATCCTAGACCTCAAACGAACGAAACAACTACGACTCCTAAATCTGACATCAATACAAACCTGTCAGACGACATCTCAAATCAACATCCACCCGTCTGACTGCCCTGCTTCCCATTGGGCAATTAGACATGGCCGGCCGGCAAGATGCCGGCCGGCTGTATAAAATCTAATCATGGCAAATGAAACAGAGACACGACGCCCCCCCACGAGCGTCGTGCCTCTCCTCGCTACTACCTTCATAAAAATGAGGTAGTCCCCTAAAACGGCCCCAAAGGCACCCCAACCAACTTCCCTGCAATGTCAGCTAGGGTGCCAGTGTTCCTTCTTATTCATTCTCAATACTCATCGCCGCCGTACATCTCATCATCACGGTCTGGTCGCGGTGCGTCCTCACGCGAGCTTTGCTCAAGCAACTTTCGCAAATAACCGTTCTCTCGACGTGTCGCCTCAAGGTCAAAGACCAAGTACTTCACACTTAGCCGTAAGTAATCCATTGAGTCCTGCAACTCAGAAACAGCGCCATGGAGCCGACGTCTTCGATCTGCCGTATGGGCTGCCAATTGTTCCAAAGACTTCCGATGCTCCTTTGGCAAGGTCTCAATCTTGTCTAGAAGCGATTGCAATTTCACTTGAAAGTTCTGCTCGTCCATTTTTCTCTTCTCCAATCGGATGGGCATTCGATGCCTCTACTAGAAAGAGAAACAATCACCGCGCCGCGCGCCAGCTCGAAGGACGCTCCGCCGTGCCAATATCAACAAAAAGTGAGATAAACCGTCCTCAGTAGACGCTCAAGCCGAAAACTCTCGGACGTACATGAAATACGCAATGATCAGGCGGCTGAATCAAGCGATGACCTGGGAGGGATGTTGCACAAAAGCAACATCGCTGTCGCAGCAATTCAACACTTGATGCAACAGCACGCAACCAGCTGCGATCGCTCTATCCCAACGCTCAGATTATTTAACACCCCATCGAAGGATCAGCGGATCGCAAGGTCTTTCCGCACACGCTTCTGAGCCGCGGCTGGAGCACTATCCAATATGCTCTGCAGCTGACTTGACGTGATTCCACCTTCTCGAAGTAACTGGCGAAGATGCTCATTTCGCACCTCCTGCCAACGCTCATAGAAATGTTCAAGCTCATGACGCTGGAATCGATCCATTGGATCGTCAAGTTGTGATTGGGCGGTCGCCCAGTCCAGCAAGCCATGACCATTTTGCTCAAAGCGATATAAACCTAAGGTGGCAGTCAATCGCTTCGCTGGCTGAGAAAGAGGATCAACAGCCTCTTCAGGCAGTGCAATCATCAATTCCTCAATACGACGCTTGGCATCCCCACCCAGCCAGCCATTCTCAGCCAACTGGTCAAGCTCTGCCAATTGCGTAGCCACACCCTGATCATCCAATCCACTACCTGGCAAAGAGTCAACATGAGCTTGCTCTAATTCGGCATGAGGCGAAACCATGGTTTTCAATCCAGCATTTGCAAAGCGAATTGCCAACCGCCTCGCTCCTGGCCCAGCCTCTGGGCAAGGCTCAGCCTTAACGACACGGCCTGTTCCCCATTCGGGACGTTTTCGATGTCGCAGCTCATCACCAAAATCAAAGTTGGTCATTCAGAATCTCTTCTCTTAGAACACCAGAACCATGAGATGTTCAATCACATCGGATGGACCGCAGAGCAGCACATCTGGAACAAAATTCAATCACGTGTCGTGCAATACTCACGAGTCTGCCGAAAATCAGTCCGCACCCTTTTACCAACAGGCGAGGAGATGACCGAGCAGGCCTCGGAGCACCAGAAGTATACCAAAATACCTATTCAAACAATCAAAAAACAGTGCTTTCTGACCCAACCCCTATCGCACACTCCCCATCAAACGCGATGCGTAGAGTGCCAACAAAATGGTGTCCTGGCTGGATACTGCGTAACTAGACAACACCTTGTGCCAACATCGCCTTTGCGACCTTCAAATATCCAGCAATGTTTGCACCATGCCGCGTATCGCCTGAACATCCATAAGTCTCAGCTGCATCAACACACTGATTATGAATATTCTTCATGATGTCCTTTAGTTTGCTATCGACTTCAGCACGACTCCACGACATTCGCTGAGAACCCTGAGCCATTTCAAGTGCTGACACTGCGACACCACCAGCGTTTGCCGCTTTTGCTGGCCCATACAGCATTCCACTTTCAATACAGAGGTGTTGACCACCTGCGTTGGTGGGCATATTGGCGCCTTCAGCAATCAAGATTGTGCCGTTCTCAATCATATTTGTGACATCTTTTTCATTGATCTCATTTTGCGTCGCACATGGCAATGCACATTGAGAAGGAACGCTCCATAGTGGGTTGTGGTCTAAAGCGCGATCTGTCTCTGTGTAAACCGCCTTCGGATAAGCATCAACGTATTCACGAATACGACCTCTGCGATTATTTTTAAGGTCCATGACAAAGTCGAGCTTCTCGCGATCAATACCAGCCTCGTCATAGATAAACCCACCGGAGTCAGACAAGGTCACGACCTTGCCACCAAGCTCAATGATCTTCTCTGTGGCATATTGAGCAACATTACCAGAGCCTGAAACCACGCATGTCTTACCTTTTATCTGTTCACCACGTGTATTGAGTTGCTCAGCAACAAAGTAAACCAAACCGTAGCCAGTGGCTTCAGGACGTATCAGGCTTCCGCCCCATTCCAGGGATCGCCCAGTGAGAACGGCTGTAAATTCATTCCGAATACGCTTGTACTGGCCGAACATGTATCCGATCTCACGACCACCAACACCGATATCACCGGCAGGCACGTCGGTATCTGGACCAATGTGACGACAAAGCTCTGTCATAAAGCTCTGACAAAAACGCATCACCTCATTATCAGAGCGTCCCTTTGGATCAAAGTTACTACCACCCTTACCGCCGCCAATGGGCTGGCCGGTCAGCGCGTTCTTAAAGATCTGCTCAAAACCGAGGAACTTAAGAATGCTCAAGTTCACCGAAGGGTGAAAACGTAAGCCACCCTTATATGGGCCAATGGCGGAGTTAAACTGCACCCGATAGCCACGGTTGACCTGGATCTCACCTTTATCATCAAGCCATGGCACGCGGAACATAATGACCCGTTCAGGTTCAACAATTCGCTCCATGATCCTGGCCTTGGAAAACTCTGGATGACGATCAACCGTTAGCTCCAACGATTCCAATATCTCTTCAACAGCCTGGTGAAATTCAGGCTCCTGTGGAGATCTCAGACGTACTTCAGTCATTTTTGCTTCGACAAAGGCACTTTCATGTGTCTGGGTATTCGTACGTTCTTGGGCTAGTTCTTCCACCACCATGGGTCACAATCCTTCTTATGCAACATCGATATTCGCCCTTCCAGCACCACGCTGGGGGACGGTGTAAGTCGGTATCATACAGAACCAAAGGTCCAAAGGTTCACTAGTTCGGCTCAATTCAAAACCCCTCTAGTTGCCCCCCAAATAGACGCCCTGGCCCAGTGCCATCTATACCGAAGAAAAGTCCCTTTTTTGAACCTACCCGCTGAAAATCACCGTAGATAGTTCCCATGAAACCTGAATCAAAAGATGACGCTCGCCAACCTCGGCCACTGCCGGTCCTTCGGGAAATGATTGATGCTGTGGATCATCAGATTCTGGAGCTCATGGCTCAACGCAACAAAATTGTCAATGAGGTCGCCCGTTTCAAGCGTACCAATGCCGTGCGGATTCGCGACTTTAGACGTGAACGGGAACTGCTTTCCGACCGCCGCAACCGCGCCACCGACCTGGGTATCAATCCTGATGTCGCAGAGAGTTTATGGCGACTTGTGCTTTGGGCCAGTCGTGATCGCCAAGCAGCGCTAAGAGCAGAGGTTCCACCCAATTTGGAAGGGCGCACTATTGCAGTCATCGGTGGGAACGGCGCTATGGGGCGGTGCTTTGCTGGCCTCTTCCAAGATCTTGGCAGCAAAGTCATGGTTGTCGATCAAGATACAAAGCTCAAGGCCGCAGAAGCTGCGGCCTGCGCTGATGCGGTACTGATTAGCGTCCCTATTGATGCCACACTTGACGTCATTGCAGAAGTGGGCCCACACCTACGAAAAGAGTCATTGCTCTTTGATCTGACCTCTATCAAGAAGGCGCCTGTCGAAGCAATGCTTGCATCTTCGTCAGCAAACATTATTGGCACCCACCCACTGTTTGGACCGAGTGTTCACTCACTACAGGGACAGCGTATTGCGCTCACACCAGCTCGACTTCATCCTGATTCAGATTGGCTGCAATGGCTCACACAGGTCCTTGAAGCTCGTGGCATGCAGATTATTAATACGACGCCAGAGCGTCATGATCATGTGATGGCCATCGTGCAAGTGCTCACACACTTCTCAACCGAGGTACTGGGCGCCACTATGTCCAAACTGGGCTTTGACCTCAAAGAGACGGTCGCATTTACCTCACCTGTCTATCTCATGGATTTGTATCTCACCGCTCGACACTTTGCGCAAGACGCAAGTTTGTATGCAAGCATTCAGCATTCCAATAGCTCAACAGAGGAAATTACTGGTGTCTTTGCAAAGGTCGCAACTGATCTCAACAACATTGCATCGAATCGTGACGAAGTAGCATTCAACGCTATGTTCGACCAGGTGCGCAGCTTCTTTGGTGATTTCACAGACGAAGCGCTTGAACAATCAAGTTTCTTAATCGATCGACTTGTCGAACGAACCTAAGGCGACTCCTTTGGATTCCCCCATCCGCCGCCGCCTGGAGTCTGCAACACAAGCACATCGCCAGTATCGACCTCGGCACCATCCACCGAGTTAAGATCAACGCGGCCCCCCGCAGCGCGTTCAATCCACTGTTGCCCCACGGCGCCATCGCCTCCACCTTTGAGTCCAAAGGGAGATACGATCCGATGTTGCGTCACCATTGAGACACTCAACGGGCTCAAGAAACGTATCCGACGCTCTACGCCATCACCACCACGCCAATGCCCAGCGCCACCCGAGCCAGTTCGAATAGCAAACCGCTCTAGTTGCACCGGATATCGCAACTCAAAAATCTCTGGGTCAGTCATTTGTGTATTGGTCATATGAGAGTGCACACCAGAGGCCCCATCGAAACCACTGTTCGCACCTGTCCCCCCGCAAATCGTCTCGTAGTAACCAAATTCTTCGTTACCGAATAAAAGATTGTTACACGTTCCTTGACTACAAGCAGACAACTCCAAAGCCTTCAGAATCGTGTCCACCAAACGTTGAGATGTTTCAACATTGCCGCCGACCACAGCGGGCGCCTTTGCAGGATCCATATCAAAGCTTGGATTCAGCATGCCTTCTGGAATGATCATTTCCACTGGACGCATAAGACCGTCATTCAAAGGGATTCTTCGGTCAACCAACAATCGCAACGCATAGATGACTGTGGCTCGAACAATCGCAGGCGTTGCATTAAGGTTCCCGGGATGAACTGCTCCAGAACCCGTGAAGTCAAATCTTGCCTCGCTACCAGTAATATCAATGGTGACTTGCAGCGGCGTCCCATCATCCAACTGCTCACATGCAGTTCGCCTCCCATCGGGCAGTGCCCCAATCGCTTCCCTCGCTAGACGCTCAGCATAAGATTGAAGCTGTGACATCTGATTGGCAATCTGCTCAGCACCATGGTCTTGTATTAATCGCTCCAGTCCAATGCGACCTCGTTCATTCGCTGCAATCATGGCTTCTAGATCAGCAATATTGTCACCAAGACCGCGCGTTGGCCATGGCCCGCTGGTGAGCTGGGTGACGACTTTGGCCCGGTCAAAGGCACCACCTTGAACAATCAGCTGCGGCGGAAAAACCACGCCCTCCTCAATAAGACTTGTTGCATCAGGCGGCATCGAACCAGGGCGAGAACCGCCAATCTCGGCATGATGGGCACGACTTGCCACAAATCCACATGTGTTGCCATGTTCATCGAAGACACCCGTAATCACCGTCAAATCAGGTAAGTGTGAACCACCAAAGGCAGGATGATTGGTAAGGGCCACATCACCTGGCTTGAGTTCAAGCTCTTCCAAAACACGTTGCACACATACACCGAGCGAGCCCAGGTGCACTGGCAGATGCGGCGCATTGACGACAAGTTGTCCTTCTTGGTCAAGCACTGTGCAAGAGTAGTCCAGTCTTTCCTTCACATTGACAGAAATGGCGCAGCGTTGCAGCACCTGCCCCATCTCAAGCGCCACTGCTGCAAATGCATCCGCAAAAAGCTCTACCTCACCAGCACTCGCTTGCACGAAAGCAGTGGTATTTTCCTGCCCATTTTTGAACACTGCCCGAATCGTCCCATCACTCCCCAAGACTGCATCCCAGTGCTGTTCTACGATAAAAGTGGTTTGTCCCTCACAGATCATCGCTGGGCCAACAACACAATCGCCTGTGCTCAAATGACTGCGTAGATAGACAGGCATATCTAACCACGAGCCTTCAGAACGAACACGCCTTGTTTCTGTTTGGCACACCGCCTTACGAAGCACTTCGAATGAGACTGGATCAGCTGCTTCTGCAATGGTCCCGACTGAAACCCTCAGAGACTCAACTTCAAGCTGTCGATCTGGCGGTTGATAACCATACAACTCCTTAAAGCGATCGGCGAAGCCCTGAACAACATCCATATCACTGGTGTATTCAACCGCAATCGTGGTCTCTTGACCAGACAAACGCATGCCAAGAATCTGTCGCCTCACTTTTGTAACAACATTGGCACCCTCTTCGCTCTCAATCTGTTGACGGGCGTCATTTTCCAAAGCCGTCAAATAAGACTCCAGTTTCGGTTCTACATCAGCCCACGGCTGGATCACCTGCCGATGACCAAACCGCTCGATCACGCTGGAAGAAAGCCCCTGCGCGCTCAATACTGAAGCAGCACCAGGCACGAATACAGTTGTCATGCCCAGTCGCCGAGCCACAGCGCAAGCATGTTGAGGCCCAGCGCCACCAAAAGCGATCAACGCATAGTTCGCAGGATCATATCCTTGCCGTGCAGATACTTGTGAGATGGCATCTGCCACACGCTGATCCGCAATCGCCAGCAATGCATCTAACATTGCTTCTTGTGAGTTCGATTCAAGACGAGTGCCAATCTGTGCTTGCAACCCTGCCAACTCCACCACGGCAGGCTCTGAAACAACCGGAATCTCCATTGCATCAATGTCGAGTCGACCGGACAAGAGATTGACATCAGTCAACGTCAACGGACCACCTCGTCCATAGCATGCCGGGCCAGGATCACTACCACTACTGCGCGGGCCAACAGTCAGGCGCTGATCAACCACATCACAAATAGAACCACCACCAGCAGCCACCGTTTCAATATCAATTGCAGTTGTCGCTAACGAAATGCCGCCAATATTTTGCTCGTATCGGTAAGAATAACCCCCATCAAATCGAGCCACGTCAGTACTCGTACCGCCCATATCAAATCCGATGAAGCGATCACAACCACATCGCCTTCCAATAGCGGCTGCACCAGCAACACCAGCGGCAGGGCCACTAAGCAAACTATCACGAGCGTTGTAGTGTGACGCTGCCACAAGACCACCAGCACTGGTCATGGCCTTGAGACTAGTCTCCTTACCAGATGGACTCATTAATGTCCGCCCGACATCATCGAGGTATTGGCTGACGATCGGTGTCAAACATGCATCCACAACAGCGCCTTGGGCCCGAGGCACTATTTTGATTGATGGCGATAGCACGCTTGAAAGTGTGACGGAACGAAAACCAATTTCATACAAGATGTCAGATACCGCTCGCTCATGCGCATCATTACGATAAGCATGAAGAAATGCCACCGCAGCAACTTCAATACCACGATCGAGTACCTGCTGCGCATCAATGCGAAGTTGCTGCTCATCTAAGGGACAAAGTTCATTGCCTTGTGCATCCATCCGCTGATTAACTTCTACAGTGGACTGATGAACAGGCTTGGGTTTACGAACCACTCGCGCAAAGATATCTGGACGCTGCTGTGTTCCAATTTCAAGTAGATCACCGAACCCCCTGGTCACAAAGAGAGCGACAGGCGCTACCGCTCGCTCAAGTAGCGCATTGGTACCACGTGTTGTTGCTATTCGCATCGCAATTGATGGAAGTTGCTCTTGAAGCCCAGTGCCAGTGGCTAAGCGAGCTGCTAAAATAGGGGCTGGCTCCCCACCGCTGAGCTCTATTGGTTGGGGAAACGTCAACTCAGAAGGCCAGGGCGCGTCTAGGGTGAGTTCGCCATGGACAAGATCATGCCCAACAACACGTGACTCTACTCGTTGACCAAGAATACTCAACGTATATCCAACCAGAGAAGCATTACTCATCCAGGTTGACTTGACGACAATGCAGTTGGGGTGCTTTTGTTGAGTCGCCACCCCACGCAGCACACCAGAACTCAGTACCTTGATCACACGCTGGCTGCCGTCAGAGCCATTCGCAACACAATCAGTGAAAGTGCCCCCAGTATCGACCGAGATTTCCCAAGAATCTGCGATCATTACAACGCCTCCCCGCCACTAAGAACGATGCCAAGCAACGCGCTTAAAACGCTCCGCTGTATCCTGCCCATAGTAAACACGCATGACGTCGTATAAATCTGAATGCTGGCTCTGCATCGCAATTGGATTAAAGAAAAACGCTTCTGTGCATACCGCAAAAAACTCGCCCACATTCGTAGCGCCATAGGGCCGCAAGACTGTCTGGCGCCCCTGTTCTACTGCTCTGCATAATTGTTGGAACGCTTCAGTCATGACTTGATGCCAACGCTGATAATCTTCTTTTTTTCGCTGCGGCGGTGTTCCATCAACATACCCAGACAGCATATCAAGCTTATGCGCAAACTCATGGATCACCAAATTATGACCCGTGCCTAAATGCTGGCCATTCTGTTTCGCATCTGCCCATGACAAAACCACGGGACCACGAAACCAAGCCTCACCTAAATTACTTGAGGAATCTGATGTTGGGCCTTGCGACCACATATCACGCTGTTGCTGGACATAAGCGCCGGGATAAACCAAAATTGACTGAACGTTGGGAAAAAAGTCGTGTTCCATTCCAAGTAACAAAAGAGCCGCTTGAGCTGCAATCGTGACTTGAACTTCTTCATTGATGGCCTGCCCTCCGCAAGCTTCCCAATACTTTTCAGCGATAATCACTTGCGCCATGCCTCTCAAACGCTGGCGTTCATCAGCATCCAGAAGACGATCGTAGATAAAGTTGTGTCGAATAATTCGCTCAAACGAATCTGAGACGGGCTGAGAAGCCTGCTTGCGGCGACGTGATTTTTGAGAGAAGAAAGGCATACTGAATCAGATTGAAGAGTTGGCTTAGTCAGTGTCATCCATCGCAGTGACAGTGTAGGCATCACCTTCCAAACGCAATCTCACACGCTGCCCGATTTTCTGATCAGCCATCCAATCACCCCAGACTGGCCACATTCGAGTTTGTCCATCCTCACCAACGACATGGGCCGTGATGACGGGAGGATTGATGTCCTCCGCAATGGTTGTCTCGGATTCCTTGACCTTCGGCCACTGAAGTCGCTGGAGGGTACCTGTCATTTCTTCTGGTGTTTCTGCCATGATCTCAGTGTATCTCGATCATGGCTTGGACGGGAAGGCCTGTTTGCCATTACTGCCTCCAATATGGACATTTATGGATCAAAAATGCTCCTTTTCTGCCCATAAAAGGTCTGCAACGGCAATACAGAACTCGTTGTCTGAACCGATAATGGATAGGCTGCGTAACGAGCGAAGGGTTCCTATGCCAAGTCATGAGCATCACCCCAAGCCAACACTGATTTTTAGTCCATCAGGCCACTAATTAGAGAGCACCGATCGATGACCGCAACTTCCTCCGACATCCAACAAATATCACAGCAAGTCCAAGCTGCCAGCCAGCCTTTTCAACAACTTAGAAACCACATCCACCAAGTGGTTGTGGGCCAGGATGATCTCCTGACGAAGATGATGATTGGCATGCTTGCGAATGGTCACCTATTAATTGAAGGCGTTCCTGGCTTGGCAAAAACGCTTGCCGTTTCATGCTTAGCTAAGGGTGTTGATACAGGATTTCAACGCATTCAATTTACGCCAGATCTTCTGCCAGCCGACCTCATTGGCACGCTCATCTATCGACCAAACGATTCAGAGTTTGTTGTCAACAAGGGACCAATTTTTTCAAATATCATCCTGGCCGACGAAATCAACCGCGCCCCAGCAAAAGTCCAAAGTGCTTTGCTGGAAGCAATGCAAGAGCGACAGGTGACCATCGGGAAAGACACTTTTCCTCTACCTGATCCATTTCTTGTGCTTGCGACTCAGAATCCAATTGAGCAAGAAGGCACCTATCCGCTCCCAGAAGCTCAGGTAGACCGCTTCATGCTCAAAGTTGTTGTTGACTATCCGACTCAAGATCAGGAACGCAAGATCTTAGACCGCATGGCTTCAACAGAACCAGCCACTGATATCACGCCGGTCATGGAACCATCCACGATTGCTTCGGCCCGTCGTATCGTTGATCAGATCTATATGGACAAACAAGTCGGCGACTACATTGTCAGCTTGATTATGGCCACGAGAAACCCCGAGACAATCAATGCCGAACTCGCCGAATTGATTGACTACGGTGCTTCTCCCCGTGCAACAATTTGTCTGGCCCTCTGTGCCAAAGCCAATGCCTTCCTCGATGGACGTGGCTACGTGGTACCTCAAGATGTCAAAGACATCGCCATGGATGTCTTACGTCACCGCGTACTGCCCACCTATGAAGCTGAGGCCGAAAACAAGACCTCCGTCGAATTAGTCCAGACCATTCTCGATCACGTCCCAGTTCCCTAAACCGCTAATACCCCACGAGTTTTCTGATGATTCCTGCTGAGCTCATCAAGAAAGTACGCCGGATCGAAATCCGGACCTCTCATATTGTCAACGATGCCCTGGCGGGTAAGTACCACTCTGCCTTTAAGGGTCGTGGCATGGAATTCGAAGAGGTCCGGCAGTACCAGATCGGCGACGACATACGCACCATTGACTGGAATGTCTCTGCGCGCATGAATGACCCTCATGTGAAAGTCTTCCATGAGGAAAGAGAGCTGACTGTGATGCTACTGGTTGATCTCAGCCGCTCTCAACAGTTTGGAACAGAGGAGCAGTTCAAACGTGAACTTGTTGCGGAACTATCTGCGACGCTCGCATTCAGCGCTATCAAAAACAACGACAAAGTAGGCCTGATCTGCTTCACTGATCAGATCGAGAAGTTCGTGCCACCTCGCAAGGGTCCAAAGCATGTCCTACGTGTCATTCGCGAACTACTCGCCATTGAGCCCAAAGGCCGTGGCACAGACCTCAGCCTGGCACTGGACTATCTCAATCGCATTCAAAAACGAAAGGCCGTCGTCTTTCTGATCAGCGACTTCCAAGACGTCGCATATGAAACACCTTTAAAAATCGCTCGGCGGCGCCACGATCTTATTCCTGTCATTATCTCAGATCGACATGAACAAGAACTCCCAAATGTGGGCCTGATTGAACTCAAGGACAATGAAACTGGCCAACAAATTCTTGTCGACACTTCGAGCAAGACTGTTCGCGATAGGTTTCAGGAGATGGCCAGAAAACACAAAGAACACCGCGACCACTGGCTGCGTTCCAATCGCATGGATGGAATCCACTTGCATACCGGGGAACAATTAGTGGAACCTTTAGCTCGATATTTCAAACGCAGAGAAGCACGACTCGAACGATGACTTTTTCTAGACAAACAAAACAACTTGAGATGCCTTGTTATGTGCTTTGCGCCATCACTTTTGTCATTTTATCAATCGTTGTTTCGTCTGGATTTGCTTCCAATCGACAGGTTGTCACACAAACTCAGACCACAACATCGCAGGACGACACTGGCAAGATCACATTGTCATTGCTCACACCCAGCGTACCTGTTTCTGCAGGCCAGCCTTTTAACGTCATTGTCACAGCGATCGCGCCACCAAACACACGCCTCTTGTTTCCTGAACTTGGCGAACAGGTGGGCGCCTTCAATCTATTGGAGATAGAACGCCAACCCGACATACCCACTGACAATGGCCGACAATTTCGATGGAAACTCCTTCTCGACAGTCTGGAGCCAGGCCAACAAGAATTACCGGCGTTCGCGATAGAAATCCGCACCGTTGAAGGTGAGGAGGATGGATCTGTCTCAACCTCCCCCGTCACACTGACAGTCAATACAAGCCTTAGCACAATACCAGAAGAAGCTGAACTTCAAGATATTAGAGGACCAATCGACATCTCGTTGAGCAAGCCGTGGCCCTGGTGGGCCTGGCTCATCATTGGCTGCAGTGTTGCGATCGCAATCATTGCATTCCTGTTGATTCTGGCAAATCGCCGAACCGAGGAAGCAGCACTTCCAGTTGCTCAACTTTTACCCGCTGACATTGAAGCAATGGCAGCTATAGACAAGCTTGAATCAGAACAACTACTGAACAGCGCCAGATTTCACATTTTCTATACACGCCTAAGCACCATCGTGCGCCGTTACATCGAACGACGATTCAGTGTCATGGCACCAGAGCGCACCACAGATGAGTTTCTACGCGAGATTCGCCATCAAGCCATTTTATCCGGCGCTCAAAAAGATGCTCTTGAAAGTTTCTTAAGAGCCGCTGATATGGTGAAATTTGCAAAGCACGAGCCACTTCCACAAGAAGGAAACGCAGCACTCTTGGGGGCTCGTCAATTTGTGGAACAGACCAGACCACATGAGCTTGATGAATCCGATCAGATTCAGGAGGTGGCATAATGTCTGACCTCGGCTTTGATGCCTACTCAGTTTGGTATCTCCTTCTGCTGCTGCTGATTCCAGTACTTTGGTGGTGGTGGCTGCAGCCTCGCAAGCGAACAACAATCAGCTATTCATCAATCTCTATTCTGAGCAAGATGCCGCGAACCTGGGTTGTCAAAACGCGGTGGATTATTCCCACGCTTCGCACTGCCGTGTTGGTGCTTCTCATTGTGGCCCTGGCTCGTCCTCAAAAAGCAGATGCCCATCGTGCAGTCCATGCTGAAGGCGTGGCCATCGAGATGGTCATCGACCGTTCAGGCTCGATGCGTGCGGATGACTTTGTCATCAATCGGCAACGCGTCACACGACTGGAAGCAGCCAAAGCAGTCGCCGAAGACTTTATTCTTGGCGTTGATGAACTCCAGGGCCGCCCTCATGATCTGATAGGAATTATTACCTTTGCCAAGTACGCAGATTCACTGGCTGCAATGACCTTTGACCATCGTTTCTTGAGTGAAAAACTGGTGGCCTTGAAACCACTGGCACCGCGCGATGAAGAAAGCGCAACAGCCATCGGTGATGCCGTTGCTCTTGCCGTCGAAAGACTTGCGAGCCTTGAAACAAGCCGCGAGATGAACACTGACAAAAAAGTCACCTCCAAGGTCATCATTCTGTTGACAGACGGCGAAGACAATGCCAGTGAGATTGGACCACTCAAAGCTGCAGAAATGGCGGCAGCGTATGACATCAAGCTCTACACCATCGGCATTGGCACTGATCGTGGAGAAGTTCCGGTCGTTGAGCGTGATGCCTTTGGACGCACAAGAGAGGTCCGTATGCGTGTGGAGCCCGTAGACGAAAAGCTTCTCACTGAGATGTCTGAAATGACAGGTGGACAGTATTTTCGAGCATTCAACACTGATTCTCTTGTCGAAATCTACTCGACGATCGATGACCTCGAAAAGAGCGAGCTCTTTGAAGAGCAGTTTGTTGAACAAAGTGAGCTCGCAGTTGAGCATGTTCGTTTTGGCTCACTGTCAATTCCACCCCTCATACTGGCCGCACTGATTCTACTCCTTATCGAAACAACCCTTGCAACAACACGCTATCGAATCCTTCCTTAATCAAGATCTATCTATCCTATGTTTGACGGCATCGAATTCATTTCCTTGGCAAAACTGAACTGGCTCTGGGCTGTACTTTTTGCGTTGATCCTGATCATCATTGCATTCAAGCAACGCCATCGAGCCCTTTCTCGCTTCGC
Source organism: Phycisphaerales bacterium (assembly GCA_029268515.1). Taxonomy (NCBI): domain Bacteria; kingdom Pseudomonadati; phylum Planctomycetota; class Phycisphaerae; order Phycisphaerales; species Phycisphaerales bacterium. The sequence continues at coordinate 103,828 of JAQWNP010000020.1, forward strand.
GTCACGCCGCTTAGAGCGACCATTAACTGCTTTCACGAGTCTTGGCCGCCGTCGCTGGAAGGCGGGACTCCTCATTGCCAGTATGGTTTTTCTGGTTGCCGCACTTATTGACCCACGCTGGGGCACGCGTTATCAAGAGGTGGAACAGCGTGGCATCGACTTATATGTGCTGCTAGATATATCCAAATCGATGCTTGCCGAAGACGTCAAACCCAATCGCCTCGATCGAGCCAAACACTACATTTCAGATCTTCTTGAATCAACTCATGGCGATCGCGTGGGTTTGATTACATTTGCGGGCGTTTCCCAAATTAAGACACCCCTGACCATTGACTATCGTGCCATTCGAACGGCGCTTGAAGATGTCAGGCCGCAATCGGTGACGCAAGGTGGCTCCAAGCTGGGAGATGCCATTCGCTTGGCTGCAGATTCATTCACCGATGACATCCAAGACTTCAAGGCCATACTCGTACTTTCCGATGGTGAAGACATGGATAGCTTCCCTGTGGAAGCAGCTGCCTCAGCATTTCAGGACCAAGGCGTCCGTGTGTTTACGGTCGGCCTTGGCGATCAGGCACAAGGATCGCGAATCCCAATCTCTATGGGCGGGAATACGATCTACCTGACCTATCAGGGAGAAGAGGTCTGGTCACGGATGGATCCCAACATGCTGACCCAAGTCGCCATGGCCGCTGACGGACGTTTCTATGATGTTGGTGTCAGCAATGTTGATCTCGGCGAGGTCTACAAAACTTCTTTGGCCCCCACTGCAGGCCGCGTCTATCAATCTGAACGGCTCGAGCGGGCTATTCCTCGCTACCAGTGGTTCGTTGGCATTGGCCTGCTGCTCCTGTTCATCCAGTCTTTTCTTGGCGAGCGACGAAGCAAACCATCAAAGCATGCGGAGCTCATGGCATGATCACCCATCTTTCCATACCAGTCTTGGCAACTTACTTGGCGCTGGCGGCACCGGTAGCGCCAATCTCTTCGGAATCAGCTTCAACGACGCAAGAACTTCCTTCACCGAGCGCGTTAGTGGCTGAGGCTCAGGCGGCAATGGATTCAGAAGACTTTGCCCGAGCTGCCGACGCTTATCAACAAGCACAAAATCAACTGACGAATGAGCTCGATGCACCGCTCGCTGAACTCGCATATGACCAAGCTGTTGCGGCTTATCGCATGGGTGACTTCGAACGTGCGGCTCGTGCATTTGGACAGGCAATGGGACTGACGCAACAACCCGAACTACTTGCTGATGCCGCCTACAATCTGGGCAATGCCCGCTACCAAGAAGCAATACAGACGCTTCAGGCTCCGCAGCAAGGCGATGAACCTATTTCCGACCAGCGCCCAATCAAACAGATTGATATGGCAGTAAAGCAGCTTAACGAAGCGATGAATCGCTACCGACAAACACTGCGGACCGACCCCAAACAAGCTGACGCATTAGCAAACACAGAGCTGACCTGGCGCACCATTCAAGAACTGGAAAAAATCAAGGAACAGCTCAAGCAACAACAGCAGCAGAATCAAGATCAACAGCAGAATCAAGATCAACAGCAGAATCAAGACCAACAGCAGAATCAAGATCAGCAGCAGAACCAAGATCAGCAGCAGAATCTTGATGAACTCATGGATCAGCTCGAAGAACAGCTTGAGCAAGATGAGCAGCAGCAAGATCAGCAGCAGCAAGATCAGCAGCAGCAAGATCAGCAGCAGCAAGGCGAGCAGCAGCAAGATCAACAACAGCAAGGCGAGCAGCAGCAAGATCAACAACAGCAAGGCGAGCAGCAGCAAGATCAACAACAGCAAGGCGAGCAGCAGCAAGATCAACAACAGCAAGGCGAGCAGCAGCAAGATCAGCAGCAGCAAGGCGAGCAACAGCAAGATCAGCAGCAGCAAGGCGAGCAACAGCAAGGCGAGCAGCAGCAAGATCAGCAACAGCAAGGCGAGCAGCAGCAAGATCAACAGCAGCAAGATCAGCAACAGCAAGATCAGCAACAGCAAGGCGAGCAGCAGCAAGATCAACAGCAGCAAGATCAGCAACAGCAAGGCGAGCAGCAGCAAGATCAACAACAGCAAGATGAGCAGCAGCAAGATGAGCAGCAGCAAGGCGAGCAGCAGCAAGATCAGCAGCAACTAGATCTCGATCGACTGGAAGAGTTACTAGACCAATTGAAGTCACAATTGGAGCAGCAGCAACAAGAAGAACAGACATCGGAACAACAACAGACCAACCAAAATGCTGAGAATCTGCTTAACCAAATGCTCGATGCATTGGAAAACCAGCAGACGCCGCAGTCCAAAGAACTTCAAGACAAGATCCGTGACCTCCTTGAGCAATTGCAAGATCTCAATCAAGAACCGGAAGAGCAACCAGAACAACCACAAGAGCAGACCGAGCAGCAAGATCAGCAGGAGCAACAAGAACCATCAGAATCCGAGGCAGAGCCTTCGGGTACTGAGGGAGAAATGACAGAGGAAGAAGCATCTCGACTCTTGCAACAGGTCAGAGATCAGCAAAAGCAACGGCGAGAAGAGATGGAACGCCGACGAGCCAGAGACTATGTACCAACATCCAAGGACTGGTAGCAATGAAACAAGCAACTAGAAACAACAACTTACGCGCCGGCTCACTCCTTGCCTTGATCGCTGCGCTTTTCGTCAGTGCTGTCTCACAAGCGCAGCCGATGACGATTGATGTACTTCCACGTGGCTATGTGGGAGTTCCCTTGCCGGTCAAAGTTCGATTGGATTACACACAGAGCTATCAAAGACCAATCGCACCCACTGATATCAAGGGGGCCACCCTCACAGAGCAAGCTGGCACCAGCCAAGGCTTCGAGATGATGTTCGGACAATCAAGTCGTTGGATTGAGTACAGGTGGCTCCTCACGCCTGAAAAGGAAGGCCTCTTGATTGTCCCCTCCTTTGTCGCGACCGTGGACTCAAAAGAAGTTAAGACCAAAATGACTTCGATTCAGATCGTATCGCCAGGCATTAGTGACATTGCGGTGATGGAAGTGACTGCTGATCCCGAAACAGCTTATGTTGGACAACCAATAAAACTCACATTGAATTTGCTGATCGCACCTTTTGAATACCAGACCCGACGTGGCTTGCAGCAATTGTCTTCAACTGCCACTTTCAATCAAATACAAAATTCCAGTCAATGGGGCATCTTTACAGCGTCTATTGAACGCCTTCTTTCAGCTGGACGGGTACCAAGTGATTGGGGCCGACTTATCAAACGCACCAACGACAAAGGTGAATTCGAGACGTTCTACCGCTACCCCTTCGAAACCACCTTTATTCCAGACAAACAGGGGCAACTTGATATTGGTGAACTACGACTGGTGATCAATTACCCCCGTGGCGTAACCCAAGACTTTTGGGGCGCGATCGTACCATCATCAACCACTCCAGAAATCATTACGGCAGATGTACCTTCTATCGACATAAAGTCGCCTCCGCGGGAAGGGCGAGTTCCTGGTTACACCGGCGCTGTTGGGCAATATGCCTTTCGCATGAGTGCACAACCTCTTGATGTGGCAGTCGGCGATCCAATTACACTCACAATGAAAATCACTGACCTCTCTGCCTCGCAGAGTGATCTAGATAGATTGCAACCACCAGATCTAGCGAGCATTCAATCACTGACAAAAAACTTCAAGGTGCCAGACGAACTTCCCGCTGGAACGATCCAGGGCCAAAGCAAAATTTTCACCCAGACGATTCGCGCCACATCAAAGAATGTCACTGAGATTCCTGCGATCCCTTTTACGTACTTCGATCCTGCGGAAGAGCAGTATGAATCATCTCGATCAACGCCGATAGCAATTTCTGTCAAACCGGCCACTTCACTGACACTTCAGGATATTGTCGGTAACAACGCTAATGATATGACGCCTTTACAAAGTCTCAGCGAGCAGTCAGAGGGCATTGGGCACAACTATACCGGGCCAGATTTATTGACCGTTCAATCAACACCCATTGCATGGATTTTCTACCTCGCACTGTTGTGCCCACCATTGCTCTTTGCGGTCGCTGCCAGCACACAGGCCCATCGCAGTCGACTTGCCAAGGATCCATCGCTTGCTCGCCGTCGCACTGCACTTCGCCGCGCCATGGCTGCCCTCAATGAGGCGAAGCGACTTGACGACCAACATCGCCCCGAAGCTATTGCCATCGCATTGCGTATCTACATCGCCGATCGGCTTGGTATTCCCGAAGGTGGCCTCACTGGAAATGAGGCAGCCGCACAACTTCTCGCGGCCGGAGCAACGCCTCAGAGCGTCACGATGGTCACCAATGTCTTTGCGGCAACTGAACAAAGTCGTTACGCAGGACAGACATCAACCCATTCTTCTGATCTCATCACCGATGCAAAATCAGCAATCAATGCGATTGAACAGGAGTCTCTCAAATGAAGATTCCACAACTTTTCAACACATCACGTAAGTGCACCACTCTTGTATTGGTGTTTCTATTTTCTCTTGGCATGGGGCACACCAGATTAGATGCTGCTGATGTAGAGCGACTCGACACGAAGCAGATGCTCACTGTGCTCAACGAGGCTGAGGCTGCCTATAGCAAAGCGATCGCAGAGAAGCGAACGGACCCGACAGCTGCTGCAGATTCATTTACTCGAGCAGCTGATCGCTTTGAGCTGCTTATTGATGCTGGCGTTGTCAATGGCAAATTGCTCTACGATCTTGGAAACACCTATTTTCAAATGGACGATCTTGGAAAAGCAATCTTAAACTATCGCCGTGCAGAACTACTACTTGGCAACGATGCCAATCTTGAATACAACCTGGAACAAGCCCGAAATGCGGTGACGAGCCAACTGCCGCGCCACGATGCTGATGTACTTTACGAGCGGCTACTTTTCTGGCACCACAACTTTTCATTCTCACTCAGGCTCACAATCTTTGCCATTTGCTGGATTGCCTTATGGGCGGTGCTCTATGTATGCCTCAGACGACCAGTCGCTTATTGGAATTATTGGGCCGGCTGCTGCTTTACAATTGCACTGCTGTTTGGAGCCTCGCTCGCCTACGATCTTTACGCCACACCAGGCAGCGACCAAGGGGTCATTCTCAGCGACGATATCGTGGTTCGAAAAGGTGACTCCGAGGGATATGAGCCCAAATTCAATGAACAGCTCAATGCAGGTGTTGAGTTCGATCTCCTGGAGAGCCGGCCCAATTGGCTGCATATTGAATTGACCGATGGACAGTCTGGATGGATTCCTGCGACTGATGCCGCCATGATCTCGATGGTTTTTCCGAGCAACCAAAAAACAACCTAACCATGCAGTCTCGCCCAGGCAGTGCTACACTGACTCACCATGGAATGGACGCACGCGCGGCTAGGGTATGACGAAGCATTTGACGCCAAAGGCCAGGTACGCCCTGCTTACCATGACCTCATCGCAACCCTAGAGACACTACCTCCCGACGAGCTGCGTCGCCGCGAGCAATTGCAACGCGTCAGCCTGATCAATCAGGGAATCACTTTCACGGTGTACGGGCAAGAGGAAGGCGTTGAACGGATTTTTCCGTTCGACTTTGTCCCACGTATCGTTACTTCTTCAGAATGGAAACATGTCGAACGTGGACTGATTCAGCGCGTCACGGCGCTCAATCTCTTCCTCACAGATATCTACGGCGACCAGAAGTGCCTTCGTGATGGCATTGTTCCATACGAACTCATATTCCGATCAGGCGAGTACTGCCGGCAACTTGTTGGCACACGACCAAGGCATGATGTCTTCACGCACATCATTGGTACCGATTTACTGCGCGATGAAAAAGGCACTTTCACTGTGCTTGAGGACAACTGCCGCTGCCCCAGTGGTGTCTCGTATGTGCTCGAAAATCGCAACTTGCTCTCTCGCGTATTCCCCGAGTTCTTCGAGAAACACGCCGTTCTTCCGGTAGATCGCTACCCTCAATTACTTCGAGAAGCCTTGACGCATGCCGCACCTCGCGGCAGACAAGATCCTGTGGTCGCCATTCTGACACCTGGGCTACACAACTCAGCCTACTTTGAACACTCTTTTTTAGCACGAGAAATGGGTGTCGCCCTGGTTGAAGGCCGTGACCTGATTGTTGAAGACGACCAAGTCTTCATGCGTACAACACGAGGGAAACAGAGAGTTGATGTCATCTATCGTCGTATTGATGACGCCTTCATCGACCCTGTGGTATTTGATCGCAAAAGTATCCTGGGTGTGCCAGGCCTTGTCCATGCATATCAAACCGGAAATGTAACAATCGTCAACGCGCCCGGATCGGGCATTGCCGACAACAAAGCAATCTATCCATATATTCCAGACATTGTCCGTTACTACATGGACGAGGAAATCATTCTTCCACAGGTTAAAACCTGGGTCGGAAATCGCCGCCATGAAGCCGATTACATTCGGCAGAACATGAAAGATCTTGTTGTCAAACTCACCGACGGCGCAGGCGGCTATGGCATGCTGGTTGGCCCCGCTGCAACCAAAGAGGAAATTAGTCTATTCAAGGAAAGCTTTGATGCTCGACCTGAGCACTACATCGCGCAGCCTCTGATCGAGTTTTCACAACATCCAACCCACATCAATGACAACTTTGAACCACGGCGCGTCGATTTGCGACCTTTCATTTTGTATGGCGAGACAATAAAAGTCTTACCAGGAGGCCTCACGCGCGTGGCTATGGAAGCTGGTTCTTATGTCGTCAACTCATCACAAGGTGGCGGCAGTAAAGATACTTGGGTCCTTGCGGAGCAGCCATCATGAGAGGCATGCTTGCACGGGCAGCAGAGAATATCTACTGGCTTGGACGATACCTGGAACGTGCTGGAAACATGACCCGCTTCCTGCTGGTCACTGAGCAACTGAGTGTCGAACTAAGAGGCCTGGCCCCGGGCTTAGCTCGAAGCTTGTGGATGGATCTACCGAAGGTATACCCAGGCGCTATCGTCATTGTTGATCCTGAATCCGCGACAGAAGAAGTCGCGAAAGCCCATCTACGTTCTTTTCTGCTGGCAACTGATAATCAACTATCGATTGCTGCTTCCCTTCGAAGTGCACGTGAAAATGCCCGCGTCGTGCGAGAAAATCTCACTCGCGAATCATTTGAACAACTGAATCAGACCTACCATCGCATCCAGACACTGACCAACCAGCCACTCGATACAACAATGGCTCTCTGTGATGTCATCAAAGAGGTCCAGATGCAGATCTTCGGCGTAAGTGGTGCTGTCGATCGCACCTTTGCCCGCAATGAGGGTTGGTCTTTTTTTAATCTGGGAACAATGGTTGAGCGGGCCTACCGAACACTCAAGCTACTCGAGACCAAAATTCCCAAGCTCATTGATGAGCCCGCAGCTATTGAACTCCCAATCTACTACGCTCACCTACGTAGCATGCTTCGAACCGTTGCATCATGGGAAAACTACCGACATGTCTTTGGACTTGATCTCGATGCACTGCAAGTTCTTCGATTTCTCTTGTTTGATCAGTACACTCCCTCTTCCGTTCGAGCCTGTGTTCATGCACTACAACAAAATCTCATCTCTCTGAGCGATTCTGAGCTGATGACTGTTCCATCCCGTATGCTCGGAAAACTTTCTGCCAAACTCATGTATGAAGAGCACGAGATCATGGCTGAAGAAAAGCTCGACCACACCTGCCGTGATCTTGCCTCTAGCTTGATGGAAGTTCACGAGTCCATTTCACGACTCTACTTTTCTGTTTAAAAAGGAATCTTTCAATCCGTGTTGCTTGAGATTGAACATCACATGTGCTTCAGTTATGACCGATTCGTACGTGAATCTCATATGGAGCTTCGCATTGAACCGCGATCACAGGCTCAGCAAACCTTGCACGAGTTCAGCCTCGCAGTCGGCCCACCTACCAGAATTACCCGCCATGAAGACTGGATGGGTAATACCGTGCACTGGTTTTCGATCACTGATTACCACAAGCGAATTGAGTTACTCATTCGTTCTGTCGTTGAAGTTCATCCGGCAAACATATTCGCAGATATCAACGATCCGCTGCCCATGGAAGAGCTTCATAACCGCGAACAGATGACGCTCTATGACTTCACGCTTTTTTCCGGACCAATTATTGATACACCAGCATTACGAGATTTTCATAAACAGCTCAAATTACCTGAATGCAAGACGCTTGGCACACTCGTCACGCAACTCGGCAACGGCCTACACAGCCAATTGACTTATCAACAAAATGTAAGCAACTATGCATCTACAACTCAAGATCTTTTGGATACCGGCGCCGGCGTTTGCCAGGACTTTGCCCATCTTGCCTTAGCGCTCTTTCGACTTAGTGGTGTGCCATGTCGATATGTCAGTGGTTATTTGCATATAGACCAACAATCTGAAACACCATCCCAGTCACATGCTTGGATGGAGTTCTTTTCGCCATCAAAAGGATGGATCGCTTTTGATCCAACCCATAATGTATTCCCCAATGACTGCTATGCCACCGTTGCTTATGGCCGCAACTACAATGACGTGCCGCCAAACAAGGGCATCTTCCAGGGCAATGCTAGTGAAACTCTTGAGGCTCATGTCGTCACCCGACCCGCAGTTAGAACTGAATCAGTTCAGCTCCGCCAAGAGACCTATCTAGATCTCCCTGTCTATCAAGAGATCCCTGAAAGTGATCGATCGAAAAACCAACATAGCGCTGGTGAATCAGCCGCTTCGCAACAACAGCAACAACAATAAATGCCGAGGCGTTCACGTTATTTGATAATCGACTAATCAGCACATCCTAAGAGCTGGAAAAAATGCTCACCATGTCCTACTGGGACTCACCAAGGACACAAAAAAACGCCACTCCGTTCGGAGTGGCGTTTTCATTTTGTTTTGATCTCATCAGAATGCCGGATGGCACCCTGAAAAGTAAACAGCCAAATTGCTTTCCCTACATTTTGCAATGTAAGTATCCATCAAAGATGGACTCGGTTGTGCTGACTTGCCCGGTGCAGATTGCTCTGCCATCGATCGGGGTTGCCTTCCATTCCCAATTGAATGGTCGGATCCGATTGACAACCGGGTCTAAGGAAATCCCTTAGAAAGGAGGTGATCCAGCCGCAGGTTCCCCTACGGCTACCTTGTTACGACTTAGTCCCAGTCACCAGTCTTGCCGTGGGCACCACTGAATTGTGGCGACTTCGGGCACTACCAGCTTCCATGACTTGACGGGCGGTGTGTACAAGGCTCAGGAACGTATTCACCGGGGCGTAGCTGATCCCCGATTACTAGCGATTCCAACTTCATGCAGGCGAGTTGCAGCCTGCAATCCGAACT